>JALDXK010000481.1:0-5179 GCA_032155105.1 Acidobacteriota bacterium | reverse complement strand
CGCTGGCGCATCTTCGTGACGTAACAGTCGCGATACTGCGGACACTCGGTGCCCAGGCAGGTTTCCGCGGTTGCCGACACGTCATGCCACAGCGACGAGTCTTCCGCCAGCTCGCTCAACTCCGCGCGATCGCCGATCTCGGTGTTGCGGCGCCATTCGTCCATCATCGAGATGAAGTCCTGCGCACCATGCGGCGAGGCGCGCAGTTGATCGAGGCGATGCAGGCAGAGGTAGTTGGCGCGGCCCTTCATGTAGGTGGCCGTGAAGGCCACACCGAGCGCGGCACGCAGCGCGGGAATGTCCTTGAAGTAGATCTGTTCCTGCAGGTTCTTGGTGCCGGTGGAGATCAGCACACGCTGGCGGTGGAGGATCGCCGGCACGAGATAGGCGAGCGTCTTGCCGGTTCCAGTCCCGGCTTCGGCCAGCAGCACTCCCCCGTCGCGGAGCGTATTTGCCACCGCGCCGGCCATGGCCCGCTGACCGGGTCGCGGCTCGAACTGATCGACGGCGCGCGCCAGCGGGCCGTCGTCGGCGAACGCGGCCTCGACCGCGGCGTTCAGGCGCGGCGTTCCGGGTACAGCGGGAACTTGCGACACAGCTGTTCGACTTCGCTCTTGACCATGGTCAACACGCCGGTGTCTTCAGGCGCCGCCATCACGCGGGTGATGAACGCCGCGATCTGATCCATCTCCGGCTCGCCCATGCCGCGCGTGGTCACCGCGGGCGTGCCGAGCCGAACGCCGCTCGCCACCATCGGCGGGTTCTGATCGAACGGAATCGCGTTCTTGTTCACGGTGATCCCGGCCTGGCCGAGCGCGGCTTCCGCGACCTTACCCGTGTGCCCCTTCGAGAACACGTCGACGAGCACGATGTGATTGTCGGTGCCGCCGCTGACGATGCGGAAGCCGGCCGTCTTCAGCGAACTGGCGAGCCGCGCTGCGTTGGTGACGACCTGCTTCTGGTAGGCGGCAAATTCCGGCGTGGCGGCTTCCTTGAAGCACACCGCCTTGGCCGCGATGATGTGCATCAACGGACCGCCCTGCACGCCGGGGAACACCGTGCGATCGAGGTCCTTCGCATACTGCGCGCGGCAGAGCACCATGCCGCCGCGCGGGCCGCGCAACGTCTTGTGCGTCGTGGTGGTGACGAAATCGGCGTGCGGCACCGGACTCGGGTGCTGGCCGCCGGCCACGAGGCCGGCGATGTGCGCTATGTCGACCATCAGCGGTGCGCCCACCGCTTTCGCCACTGCGGCCATGCGCGGAAAGTCGAATGCGCGCGGATACGCGCTGGCGCCGGCGATGATCATGTTTGGCTTGTGCTGCTCGGCAAGCCTCGCGAACTCGTCGTAGTCGAGCCGCTCGTCCTCCCTACGCACGCCGTAGGGCACGATCGTGTAGAGCTTCCCCGAGAAATTCAGCGGGTGGCCGTGGGTGAGGTGCCCGCCGTGGGCGAGGTTCATGCCGAGCACGGTATCGCCGGGCTTCAGCAGCGTCAGGTAGACGGCCATGTTCGCCTGCGCGCCCGAGTGCGGCTGCACGTTGGCGTGTTCGGCGCCGAACAGCGTCTTCGCCCGCGCGATGGCCAGTTGCTCGGCAACGTCGACGAACTCGCAGCCGCCGTAATAGCGCCGGCCCGGATAGCCTTCCGCGTACTTGTTCGTCATCACCGAGCCGGCCGCTTCGAGCACGGCGCTACTGACGAAGTTTTCCGACGCGATCAACTCGAGGCCTTCGGCCTGCCGGGTGGTCTCGTGCGCGATGGCGTTGGCGATGTCGGGGTCGGCCTGGGCGAGGGAGCGTTGCATCAATGGGAGTTGGGGCATGCAGGAACTCCCATTGTATTCGTTGGGGCGGGACTCGTCCCGTCCCTCAGGATTCGATCGAATGGATCTTTCCGACGCGGGTGGCGTGGCGTCCGCCTTCGAACGGCGTCTGCAGGAAGGTCTTCACGATCTCCCGCGCGCGTGATTCGGGCAGCACGCGCGCGCCGAGCGTCAACACGTTCAGATCGTTGTGCTCGCGCGACAGCTTGGCCGTGTCCGTATCGACGATGGGCGCCGATCGCACGCCCGCCACCTTGTTGGCGGCGATCGCCATGCCGACGCCGGTGCCGCACACCAGGATGCCGCGATCGAAGCGGCCGCCGGCCACGCCTTCGGCGACGGCTTTCGCGAAGTCCGGATAATCGACGGATTGTCCGTTGCTGGTGCCGAAGTCTTCGTACGGCACGCCCATCTCGTCGAGCAGCCGCTTGAGCGAATCCTTCAGCTGATACCCCGCGTGATCCGCGCCTATTGCAATTTTCATCGGCCTTCCAATTGTAAAGGGGTCTGGCACCTTTACATGTGTTTTTGCTTCAGTTTCTGCGTACACGCCGTGCTCTCTCGGCGATTTCTGGACCAGAATGAATTGTAAAAGTGCCAGACCCCTTTACAGCTGCCGTCACCGTCACCGCGAAAGGGGAGAACCGGATTCGCGGCGGCCATCCCTGGGTGTATCGATCCGACATCGCCGACGCCCGCGACGTCGAGCCCGGCATCGTCGTTGCCGTCCACGGCCCGCGGCAGCGCCTGCTGGGGCACGCGCTGTTCAGCGATCAATCGCAGATCACCATCCGCATGATCTCGCGAGACGAGACGCCGATCGACGACGCGTTCTGGCGCGGACGGCTCGATCGCGCGATTCGCTTCCGCGACACGCTCGACATCAACGCCACCGCCTTCCGGCTCGTGCACGGTGAAGCCGATCTGCTGCCGTCGCTCATCGTCGATCGCTACGGCGACTACCTCGTGATGCAGACGCTGTCGCAGGGGATGGATCGCCTTGCGCCCACGCTCACGTCGCTGCTGGTCGAGCTGACCGGGGCCAAGGGCGTGCTCACGCGGAATGATCCGAAGGTGCGACAGCTCGAAGGCCTCGAGCAGAAAGTCGAGATTGCCTACGGCGAGGTGCCCGATGGGATCTCCGTCCGCGAGGCCGGGGTCACCTATACGGTGGATCCGTGGCGCGGTCAGAAGACCGGGTTGTTTCTCGATCAGCGCGAAAACCGGGAAGCCGCCGCGCGTTACGCACACGGGCGTCTGCTCGATTGTTTCAGCTACAACGGCGGCTTCGCGTTGGCGCTCGCGCCGAAATGCGACACGGTTGAGGCGCTCGACGTGTCGGCCGACGCGGTGGCGCGCATCACCGCCAACGCCACGGCCAACAGCCTCGCCAACGTCACCGCCCGAGAGGCGAACGTGTTCGACGAGCTCCGCCACCTCGAGCGTGACGGCACCCGCTACGACACCATCGTGCTCGACCCGCCGGCATTTGCGAAGAACAAGGCCTCGATCACGAACGCCTTGGCCGGCTACAAAGAGATCAACCTGCGTGCGCTGCGGCTGCTCAGCCCCGGCGGCTACCTGGTCACCTGCAGTTGCTCCTACAACGTGGACGAGGCAATGTTCGCCGAGGCAGTGTTCGAGGCCTCCGCAGACGCCCATATTCCCGTAACGGTGGTGGAAAAGCGCATGCAGGGCCGCGATCACCCGGTGTTACTCGGTGTGCCGGAAACTTATTATTTGAAGTGCCTGATCCTTCGTAAACTGGCCTAAAATAAAGGTCGGGGGCCGGTAAAACGGCCATGGCTACATTCACCTAAGTGATGGTAGCCATTAGAGCTTTAGGGAGTGACAACGCCGTAAAGGCGCGTGTACACTCCCCATCCGCGCAGTGTAGCCGCGCCTCGAGCGTGGCACGGAAAATTCTCGGAGGGGGAAGATGGCTATGGGTATCTTCGGCCGGATCTTGAGTGCAGCAGCGGTGGGCGCGGTTGGCCTGTTGGCTGTCCCAGCGTCGCTGTCGGCTCAGACGACCGCCGCACCAACGTTCACCAAGGACGTTGCTCCAATCTTTCAGAAGAAGTGCGAGTCGTGCCATCGGCCGGATTCCATTGCGCCAATGTCGCTCGTTTCGTATCAGGACACGCGGCCGTGGGCCCGCTCGATCCGCGATCGCGTGGCGTCGCGCAACATGCCGCCCTGGCACATCGACCCTGCGGTCGGCATCCAGCATTACAAGGGTGACCGCTCGCTGAGCCAGAAGGAAATCGACACCATCGTCGCGTGGGTCGCCGCCGGTGCGCCGCAGGGCAACCCCGCCGACATGCCGCCGCCGGTCAAGTGGGCCGACGGTAACGGCTGGAACTTCGCGAAGGAACTCGGCAAGGAACCGGATCTGATCATCCGCTCGCCGAAGTACACGCAGAAGGCCACCGCGATGGACGCGTGGTACAAGCCGGTGGTTGAGACCGGCCTCACCGAGCCGCGATGGGTTCGCGCCATCGAGATGCGCCCGTCCACCATCAAGGGCCGCAAGATCACGCACCACGCGCTTGCCTACCTGATGCAGAACGACACCGAAGCCAAGGCGCTGTTGAGCGATCCGGATGCGGATTCGGGCGCCGGCCTCTTCATGGAGTGGGCCGTCAACAAGCAGGGCGAAATGCTCCGCCCGAACACCGGCAAGCTGATGCTCCCGGGCTCGAAGATCCGCTGGGACATTCACTACAGCGCCGCCGGTGAAGACGTCACCGACGACGTGCAGCTCGGCATCTACTTCTACGAGAAGGGCGAGACGCCGAAGTATCGCACCGCGCTGTCGCTCTACAGCGGCATCCAGGGCGGCAACCGCGCCCTCGATATCGCGCCGAACACGATCAACGTTACGCAGAACTTCCACGTGATGCGCCGCGCCGGCCGCGTCGAGAACTTCCAGCCGCACATGCACCTTCGCGGCAAGGCGCAGATGCTCGAAGCCATCCTGCCGAACGGACAGCAGATGGTGCTCGGCCACGTGAACCGTTTCGAGTTCAACTGGATGAACAACTACGTGTTCGACGACGACTACGCGCCGCTGCTTCCGAAGGGCACGATCCTGAAGGTCACGTCGTGGCACGACAACACGGCCGCCAACAAGAACAATCCCGACCCGAACCAGTGGGTGGGCTGGGGCGACCGCACCGTCGACGAGATGGCGCACCTCTGGATCAACATCACCTACATGGGCGACGAAGACTTCAATAAGGAAGTCGAAGCCCGTAAGCAGAAGCTGGCGGCCACGACCGATCGCCAGCAGCAGTAGCGTTGTAGTGAATTCCGCTTTCTAAAACCCATTGAAGGGGCGCCGCTGTCGGC
>JALDXK010000480.1:0-5196 GCA_032155105.1 Acidobacteriota bacterium | reverse complement strand
GGCTTCAGCCGTCGCCTCGCAGCGGAGGCTAAAGCCTCGGCTCTCCGAACGTAGATCCGCTAGAATTACACGATCGACTCCGGAAGGGGTCGATCTTCCTACTCGGCAAGCCGGTAGCCGGAACCGGGAGTCAGAAACAAACAGGAGTCAAAATCGCATGAACCGCATTGCAATTCGGGTCGTGCCCGCACTGGTGCTGCTCTTCGCCGTCTACGCGTGGGTGTCCCCGCTCGTGACCGGCCAGGCCAGCCCGATGCCGAGCACGAAGAACGGCGAGTGGCCGATATACACCGCGGACCTTCGCGGTTCGAAGTACTCGCCGCTGGATCAGATCAACGGCAACAATTTCAGCAAGCTCGAAGTCGCATGGCGCCTCAAGACCGACAACTTCGGTCCCCGTCCGGAAACCAAGCTCGAAGGTACGCCGTTGATGGTCAAGGGCATGCTCTATGCCACGGCCGGCACGCGCCGCGCGGTGATCGCAGTGGAGCCGCGCACCGGTGAGCTCAAGTGGACCTACAGCATGGACGAGGGCGAGCGCGCCACGCGCTGGGCACCGCGCCAGTTGTCGGGCCGCGGACTCTCCTACTGGACCGACGGCAAGGGCGACGACCGCGTGATCTACGTTACTACCGGCTATCGCCTGGTCTCGCTCAACGCCAAGACCGGACAGCCGATGCCGGGCTTCGGCAAAGACGGCATCGTCGACCTCAAGGTCGGCATCATGATCAACGGCAAGCAGGCCGACCTCGAGAAGTCCGAGATCGGATTGCACTCGACCCCGACTGTGGTCGGCGACGTGATCATCGTCGGCTCGTCGATGTTCGAGGGACTCGGCTACGAGTATGCGACCAACGTGCAGGGCCAGGTCCGCGCCTACGACGCCCGCACGGGCAAGCAGATCTGGGCGTTCCACGGCATCCCGCGCAAGGGTGAGTTCGGCTACGACACGTGGAAGAACGGCTCGGCGGAGTACACCGGCAACAACGGTGTGTGGACGCAGATCACCGTGGATCCGGAGGCCGGCATCGTCTACCTGCCGGTCGAGACGCCGACCATCGACGAGTACGGCGGCAACCGCCCCGGCGACAACCTGTTCGCCGAATCGCTGGTCGCGGTCGACCTGAAGACCGGTAAGCGCAAGTGGCACTTCCAGTTCGTGCATCACCCGCTGTGGGATCACGACATGTCGTCGGCGCCGCTGCTGATCGACACCGAGATCGACGGCAAGATGCGCAAGATCGTCGCGGTGCCGTCGAAGCAGGGCTGGCTCTATTGCTTCGATCGCATCACCGGCCAGCCGCTATGGCCGATCGAGGAACGACCGGTGCCCCAGTCGACGATGAAGTACGAAGAGACGTCGCCGACGCAGCCGTTCCCGACCAAGCCGGTGCCGTATGCGCGCACCTATCTCGCGGAAAGCGACCTGATCGACTTCACGCCGGCGCTGCGCGCGCAGGCGCTGAAGAACCTCAAGCTGTTCCGGTGGGAGCCCACGCCGTACGTTCCGCCGACGGGCCCCGAGTCCAAGCTGCTCGGTGGCATCAACATCGGCAACACCAGCGGCGGCACCAACTGGCCGGGCGCCGGCTTCGACGTCGAGACCGGCATCTTCTACTCGCAGGCGGGCATGGCCAACGTCACGGTCGGCCACTACGACGAAGAGGAATTCCACAAGGTGAGCCCCGAGAACAAGGGCAACCGCATCCCGCGCTGGGAAGCGGAGCCGAACTACGGGCTGCGCGCTGAACGTCCCGCGGGTCCGCCCGCCGGCGGTCCCGGCGCGGGCCCGGGCGCCGGTGGCATCAACTTCCCAGGTGCGGCCGGACGCCGCGCGCTGACCGAAGGCCTCGAGGGACTGCCGATCGTCAAGCCGCCATACGGCGTGATGTCGGCGATCGATCTCAAGAACCCCGACAAGCTGATGTTCCAGGTGCCGCACGGCGACACGCCGGACGCGGTGCGCAACCACCCGATGCTGAAGGGCATGAACATCGGCAAGACCGGCCAGAGCGGCAGCGTTGGCGTGCTGATCACCAAGACGTTCGTCGCCGCGGGCGATCCGCAGTTCACGACGCTGCCCGACAAGGGCGGCCGCGGCGCCTCGCTCCGCGCCTACGACAAGAAGACCGGCGCGCAGATCGGCGAAGTGCGACTGCCCGCGCCGATCGTCGGCCATCCGATGACCTACATGCTCAACGGCCGCCAGTACATCGTGGTGGGCGTGAGCGGCGGCAATTACTCCGGCGAATACATCTCGCTGGCGCTGCCGCAGAGCGAGATCCGCACGACGACCACTGTCGCCGGCCAGCAGTAAGCTCATCTATCTGCTGAAGCGTGCGTAGTGGAGAAAGGACGGGGTCCGAAGCCCCGTCCTTTCTTTTTTTGTTCTAGTATTCCCGTATGAAGTCGTAGCTCGGCAGTAACATGCCGACACTTCCCTCATCTACGATCTCAAACTACGGCATCGCCATCCTCGCCATAGCGGTTGCGATACTCGTCCGCGCGGCATTGACACCGTGGATGGGCGCCGCCTTTCCGTTGGCCACGATGTTTTCCGCCGTGGCCTTCGTCGTCTGGTACGGCGGCTGGGGTCCTGCGCTGCTGACGGCGTTGCTCGGATGGTTTGCCGCGGGTCTCGCCTTCCGGGGCGGTCAGGGTGCCTTCGGCCCAAGCTTCGACGTCAACGAGGCCATCTCGTTCGTCGTCTACCTGCTCTCCACCGCGTCGGTCATCCTGCTCGGCGAGGCGATGCGTGCGGCGCAGCGGCGCCTCGAACACCAGCAGCAGAAACTCGCCACCGCCAACCTTGCGCTCGAGAACAAGGTCGAGGCGCAGTCGCTGCTCGCCGCGATCGTCGCGTCTTCCGACGACGCGATCATCAGCCAGACCCTCGATGGACGTATCACCTCGTGGAACAGGGGCGCCGAGCGGCTGTTCGGCTACACGCCGCAGGAAGCAATCGGCCAGTCCATTTACCTGATCGTGCCGCCAGAGGGTCGAGAAAAGATCACCGAGATCCTCGATCGGATCCGCCACGGCGAGCGCGTTGACCACCTCGAGGTGACGCGGATCCGCAAGGACGGCGGGCGCGTCAGCCTGTCGCTGACGCTGTCGCCGGTGCACGATCGGCACGGCCATATCATCGGCGCGTCGAAGACGGCGCGCGACATCACCACCCGCAAGGCCTGGGAAACGAACCTGGTGCGCAGCGAGGAAGCGCAGCGTGTGCTCGTCGGCATTCACGACGCCACGCGCGGGCAGCAGGACCCCGCGGTGGTGATGCGCGAGATCGTGACGCGCGTCGGCCTGCACTTCAACGTGATCCGCTGCGCCTACGGCGAGGTATCGCTCGAAGACGAGGCGATCACGATCACGCGTGGCTACACCAGGAACGTGCCGACGGTGGCCGGCCGCTACCCGCTCGACGTCTTCGGGCCGCTGATGGTCGGGGAGCTGAAGGCGGGCCGCACCGTGATGGTCAGCGACGTCACCACTGACCCGCTCACCGACACGCCACTCGCGCACGAGACCTACGCGCGCATGCAAATCAGGTCGCTGGTGTGCGTGCCGCTGATGCGCGATGGCGCCCTGGCGGCGGTGATGGTGATGTGCGACGACCAGGCGCGCGAGTGGGGCCTTCACGAAGCGCAGCTGCTCGAGCAGGTGGCCGAGCGAACGCTGTACGCGGTGGAGAGCGCGCGAGCGGCGGCCTCGCTGCGCGAGAATCGCGACGTCCTGGCGTTTGCCATGCAGGCCGGCCGTATGGGCGCGTGGTCCAGGGACATCTCGATGGACAGCATCTGGTGGAGCCCCGAGCTCGCGGTGCTCTTTGGGCTGTCGCCCGACGACACCGACTACAGTCGCAACCGGCTGTTCGAACTGCTGGCGCCGGAGGATCGCGAGCGGCTGCCCAACGCGATCGCTGAGGCGCTCGCGAAGCGGCGAGACTACGTCGTGGAATTCAAGTTCCGCCATGCGCAGACCGGCGACTGGCGGTGGATGGAGGCGCGCGGCCGCGCCCAATACGATGGCGACGGCAAGCCGACGATGCTCTATGGCCTCGGCATCGACATCACCGATCGGGTGCGGGCGGTCGAAGCGCTGAAGGAGGCCGATCGGCGCAAGGACGAATTCCTCGCCACCCTCGCGCACGAGCTGCGCAACCCGCTCGCGCCGATCAGTTCGGGCCTGCACATCCTGCGCACCGCCGGCAACAACCGCGAAGTCGCCGACACGGCCCGCGAGATCATGGAACGCCAGGTGGCGCAGATGGTGCGCCTCGTCGACGATCTGCTGGATGTGGCGCGCATCACCACCGGCAAGGTGGAACTGCGCTCGGAGCCGATGGATCTCGCCGATGCGGTGCGGGACGCGGCCGACACGAGCCGGCCGTTGATCGAGGCCGCCGGCCAACCGCTCACCGTGCGGCTGCCGCCCGAGCCCATCCCCGTCAACGCCGATCGCACGCGACTGGCGCAGGTGTTCGCCAACCTCCTCAACAACAGCGCCAAGTTCAGCGAGCGCGGCCAGCCGATCTCGATCACCCTGTCGCGCGACGGCGGCCAGGCGGTAGTACGCGTCCGCGACGCCGGCATGGGGATCCCACCGCAGGCGCTGCCGAAGATTTTCGAGATGTTCGGCCAGGCCGCCGGTGACGGTGCGCGATCGCGCGGCGGCCTCGGGATTGGGCTGTCGCTCGTGAAGCGCATCGCCGACCTGCATGGCGGCACCGTGGAGGCGCGCAGCGAGGGCCTGGGCCGCGGCAGCGAGTTCGCGGTCAGGATTCCGGTGATGGAGGCCCAGCAGGCGTCGGCGGCCACGCGAAACGCGGGCGCCGAACCGGCCGCGGCACGCCGGCGCATCCTCGTGGTGGACGACAATACCGACGCCGCCGAGTCGCTGGCGGCGCTGCTGGAGATTAACGGCCACGAGACCCGCCTCGCCCACGACGGGTTACAGGCCGTGGCCGCGGCGCAGGCGTTTCAGCCCGACGTCGTGTTCCTCGACATCGGGATGCCGGCGCTCGACGGCCATGAAACCGCGCGGCGCATCCGCGAGCAGCCCTGGGGCAAGGAGATGGTGCTGGTGGCGCTGACGGGGTGGGGACAGACCGAAGACCGGCGCCGCTCGCGGGAAGCGGGCTTCAACCATCACCTGGTGAAGCCCGCCGACCCGGCCGTGGTGCAGAAGCTG
>JALDXK010000479.1:0-5206 GCA_032155105.1 Acidobacteriota bacterium | reverse complement strand
GCGTACGCCTGGAGCCGACGAACAGTTTCGCGAAAGTCTGGACGGCCAACGTGATAACACTCGGCCCTCGCGGTCAGCAGCACGTCCTCGCCGGAACGATCGATCGCCTCTCGCGCAGCGCGGACACGCTCGACTGCGGTTGGCAGATCGTAGAGCGGTGACGCTGAGTCACCAGTCGAGTCCTCGATCGACAGTCCCGCGACGCCAGTAGCGATGCAACGCGCTACGCTCTCGGCGACGCCCTCCGGCTCCCGTCCATACCCGGACATGAAGTCGGCGCTTACGGGAAGATCCACGGCAGCAGCGACGCCTGCGATGTATGCGAGACAGCGGTCGCGACTAACGACCACCTCGTCACCTGAGTCGGGCAGACCCTGAGAGAACGCGAAACCGGCGCTGGTCGTCGCCAGGGCCGGAAATCCCAGGTGTTGAAGATACCGCGCGGAGCCGACGTCCCACGGGTTTGGAATTACGAAGCATCCCTGCTCATGTAGAGCGCGGAAAGTTGTGCGCCGTGCGGAAATGCTCATGTCATTCTCCATCTGGTTTGCGGGGTGCTTGAGCCGGTGCACTCAAGGAGGTCACGTACCCAATCAGCTCGCGCAGCTGCTCTTCTGTCACCCTGCCCGCGAAGGTCGGCATGACTGGCGCGAACCCCGCCGCCACTGTCGCCGTCGGATTCAGAATCGATTCGCGCACGTACTCCGGGTCCACCATGAGCGCGCCACACCCTGGATCCGCCACTGGCCTGCCGAACACATCATTGAGAGATGGACCAATGCCCTTGCCATCGGAGCGATGGCAGCCACTGCACCCGAGCTCCTCGAACAGCTGCTCGCCGGCCCCCAGGGCTCGTGCCGACTGCGCCGCCACGTCGGCGACCGGCGACCGGTTGGTACCGATGCCGCTTTGCAAATCGCCGGGCTCCTTGGTGGCCGCGATCACAATCGAGACCGCGCCACCGAAGACGAGCGCCGCGATCAGCGCGTGGCGGCGCAAAAAGCGAGCCGAGTAGAAGATGATGATGGCCGCGAGAAACACCAATGCCGGCGCGACCAACGCAAACTGCACGCCGACGGCAGCGTGATCATTGTTGACGCCAGAGATCGCCGCGGCGAAGGCGGCACTGGCATAAATCAGAATTCCTGCCGCAGCGAACAAGATGTAGAGCGTCATGCACCACAGACAGCCCGAGCCCGTGTTCTGTGACAGCCGGTCGTTCAGGCGATCGTGGGATCGGCAGCCAGCTGGCGCGCCTTGTGGTCCAGGCACGGCCAGCATCGCCTGCTCCCGGTCGGCACGCTGGCCGCATCACGCTCGACTTCGCGACGCGGCATTACGCCGGGCTGATGTGTCTGCCACCACAAGCGGGCCGAGTCCTCGCTCCAAGAGTAAGGAGGTACACACTTCGTCAAACGCTTCGCGAGAACATCGGTCGATCGGGGTCTCGCATCCTTGTCCTTGGCGAGACACTCCAGGATCAGGGCATCGAGTGTGGGTGACACGTCGAACTTCGAGCGGACGCTCGGCGGCGGTGGAGCGTCCTTCACGTGGGCCAGCACCACCGCGATGGCCGACTCTCCGGGAAACACGCTTTCACCGGTAAGCAGGTAGTACGCCACGCACCCCAACGCGTAGATGTCGGCGCGGCCATCGATGCCCGAGTCGTTGAGAGCGATTTCCGGCGCCATGAATGCGGGCGTTCCTGCGGTCAGCTCTTGGACCGTCTGCATCGCGCCGGTCACGTCATCGCCGAAGTGTTTGACTAGGCCGAAGTCGAGAACTTTCACGAAGTCATCATCGGGCCCGAGCCGGCACATGAAAATGTTCGCGGGCTTGACGTCTCGATGGATCATGCCGCGGTCATGCGCCTCGCCGAGCGAGTGGCAGACCTGGTTCAGCAGATAGACCACGCGACCGGGGGGCATCGGACCGAACTGCTTGACGTAGCGCTCGAGGCTGATGCCATTGAGCAGTTCCATGACGTAGTAGAAGTCGCCGTCTTGGCTGACGCCATAGTCGTAGACGTCAATGGTGTGGACCGAGCCGAGCCTGGCAGTCGCCTGGGCTTCGAGCTCGAAGCGCCGCATCGTATCGTTGGCGGCGGCGGCGCTCGAGCCAAGCAACTCCGGGCGGATTAACTTGATCGCCGCGGGCCGCGCCAGGAGTCGGTGACGCGCGCGCCAGACCTGGCCCATTCCGCCCTCGCCAATGCGCTCGAGCAGTTCGTAGCTGCCAATGCTACGGACATGCTCCAAGCGCCTGGCGAAGCGATACAAGAGTCGCTGCTTCCAGTTCACGTTGCCGGCCCTTCAGCGAAGTCGTGCGGCGGTGGTGCGCACCGGGGCATTGTCTGGTGCCCGCCCTTCGGGCACGCGTTCGAACCCGACGAGTTTCCAAGAGGCGCCTTCGCGGACGAAGTAGGCGTGCGCGGGCTCACTCCAACTCGGCGGTCCACCTGAAGCCGAAAGCTCGGCCCTGATGTAGACGCCTTCCTGTGAAGGCAGATCCAGGGGAACCGGCACACTCGTGCGGTTGCCCGCAGCCCTCGTCGTCCCGATGGCGGTTGTCGAGCCGCTGGCGTTGTCGAATCGTAGCCAATTCACGACGTATTCCATGGGCAGGCCGGCATCGTTCGCGTCGACAGCAGCGTTCCTGAAGGCCAGTCGTTTGCCATCGAGCTGCAGGTCGACCACGGGATTCACTGCCGGGAGGTAACGCCGGACGATGGCATCGCGCCGATCGATGAGGAATTTAGCCAGTGCTGCTTCCGATGCCGGATCGTCGAACTTGCCAGCGCTCACCGCCGCGACGAGCATGTCTGACGTGAAGAGTTGGAGTCGTCGCGCGGCCCAGAACTTGTCGTCCATGCGCGCCGCGCGAAAAGCCGCGTTGGCGTAGCGCGGCTTCCACTCTTCCGGGTCCCAAGTAGCGTTGTCGCTCGGGAAGCTGCCGACCGTCGACGACCGGTACCGTGGAGCGGTGCGCCATTCTTTGACATAGAGACCAAGAG
Source organism: Acidobacteriota bacterium (assembly GCA_032155105.1). GTDB lineage: Bacteria > Acidobacteriota > Vicinamibacteria > Vicinamibacterales > UBA2999 > 12-FULL-67-14b. The sequence continues at coordinate 2,193 of JALDXK010000479.1, read as the reverse complement.
TCGGAATTCCTGCGAGCGTCTTCCTGCCCTCGATAAGGTACTCCGACCCTTCGTACGGTTCGCGGGGGTACACACCGGCGCTGCCGATCGTCGATCCAAAATCCAACAGGTGATGGCGGACGCTCGTGCGGCCGTCATTGACGACCAGGGTGTCGAGCGTGTTGATCGACTTCGAGTCAACGTGATTCAGCCAGGCCGCGAAAGTGCCGTAGGCCCGCAACTCGCGGCGATGCTCGTGTGCGACGACGTCGTTCGGATCGTCCGAGCGGGTACCGTAAAACCTGAAACCTCCCACCGGCCGGCCCTCGAGCGCCTTGCTGGCGATGACTCGATATGACCCGTCCACATCACGATGGGCTCGGTCAAGCGCGGCACTGATATCCGAGCGCTTCAGCGACCGCTTTTGTCCGCCACGGGAGATGGTTGCCTTCTCGCCGACGATGAGCTGTTCTGGATGCAGGCTTGCGATGTGGACTTCGGGAACGTGATAGCCCAACGCCCACATCAATTTGGTGACGACGACTTCGGTGCCCGTCGCCATGGCGCGGTAGCCGGGGGGATCGAACTTGATGAACCAGACCAGGCCGTTGTGGTCGCGCACCGTAAAGCCGGGAGTGACCCCATCGATCTTGGCGGAGATCACCGTCCATTGACCGCCGGCCGGACCATTCGCCGTGTCGGGGCCCCTCAACAGTTTCTCGACCGTCATCGGCCTAAAGCCAATCCGGTTCGTATACCAGCTGGAGTCCGGTACTTCGTCGATCGTATTGACGTTCTGGGCGCGGACGTTCGGTGTCGAATCCCCAGGTTTGGTGAACAGGTTCTCGAAGGTGTCGTGCACCAGATCGATCTCTCGATTCACCACGGGTGACGCATCCTGCGAGTCGATCACGACGGCAATTGGATCGTCGGGAAGAAACTTCGGAGTGGCGCCGCGACTGACGAAGGTCGCGACCGCGACCAGGACCGCGACGAGGCCCACGAGACGGAGGGCGTAGTGGTTGTGCTTCATGACTAGAATGCGCCTCCCGCGCTGAGAGTGAGACGAACGCGATGTTCACGGCTGTGGGCCGCTTCGAACCGGAAGGCGTAGCCCTTCGGGCCGATGAGGCGCATGCCGACGCCGTATGCCTCCTTGAGATCGTCGAAGTCGAGATCCTGACGGCGCGCCTCAACTTTGCCGGTGTCGTAGAAGAGCACCATGTCCATGAACCGAGCCGGCGTCCATCGCAGCTCCGCGTTCATCACCAGGCGGTTGCGGTCCCTGAAGCGGAAGTCGGGGTAGCCACGAACCGTCGCGCCGCCGCCAATCGATGGCATCAGGAAGTACGGCACGTCGTTCGAATCATCGGCGTCGGTGATGGTGGCGACACCGCGCAGCATGATCACCCAGTTCGCTCGGAGGATCGGCACCAACTGTAGTGCTTCAGCCTCGACTGAACGAAATGAATACCGCCCGTGATCGCTGTCGCGGAAGTCGTCGAACTGTGCGCGATAGACGCCGCCGCTACCGGAGTAGCCGAGTCTCTTTCTCCAGTCGAACGACGCGTGCGCCTTGGTGTTGACGAAGCCGAATCGTGAAAACTCCAGGCCAGGAGTGTCCCCGGGTCCGTGCTGCGCGCCGATCGAGGGCGCGGTTCGTCCCGCAGATGTACCCACGTCAAGATACGAGAGCCCGCCCCCGACCTCGAAGCGGCGGTTGACGTCGAAGTCGAGTCGCGCGCTGGTGCTGACTGGCGAGTACCCGACGTAAGTGCGGGCGTCTTTACTCGACGAGTTGCCAACGCCGTAATACTTCACGTCGGTCGCGTCGATGTACTCGCCAGACAACCTGAGCTTGCCACGGTTGCTCGCGAACGTCGGCAGGTCGAAGTCGGCCCGTCCGATCGTGGCGCTCCGAATCGAGCGTCCGGCGACCACACTCAGCGCGCCATCGTCTTCGATGCCATTCTGACGCCTACTCCAGCTGCGACGCCGCTGCCCGGATAGACGGAGCCCAGCCACGGATACACGCCCCGCGGAGGGTCGTTGATGAATCCCCATTGCTCGAGGCGATCGATCGCCCGCTCGGGATTCTCGTCCCTTCGCATCCGTCCGCGGCCTCGGGGTCCGGACGGCTGTTTCGTCGGTGGCGCGGCGGGCCCTGGCAGGCTCGTCGGGAACCACAGAAGCTCGAGAAATGGTAGACAGCAC
>JALDXK010000478.1:0-5216 GCA_032155105.1 Acidobacteriota bacterium | reverse complement strand
GCCGCGCCGCGATGGGCATCCGCGCACCGGCCGCAGCGCGGCTCATCGACCGCGAGACGTTCGAGCGCGCGCGCATCGCGTATCGAGACGTCGCCGCCGCCACCAATAAGCTGACGCTGATCGCCGCGCGGTTGCCGCCCGGCACCGTGTCGACGCATACCGTGTTCGTGTCGAAATCTCCACTGCAGGAGCGCGCGTTGTGGTGCCTGCTTGGGCTGATGAACAGCCTGGTCGCGAACTTCCTGGTCCGGCTGCAGGTCACGACGCATGTGACCGTGGCGTTGACGGCGCGGCTGCCCGTGCCTCGCCCAGCCGACAAGTCGCCGGCGTTCGAAGAACTGGCGTCGCTCGCGCACGCACTCTCGGAGACAGGGTGCGACCGCGATCCCCACCGCTACGCGCGGCTCAACGCGATCGCGGCGAGCCTCTATGGACTCACCGTGGATCAGTATGAGTACGTCGTGAACACGTTCCCGCTGATCGACGCCGCGATTCGCACGGCCAGCGTCGACATGTTCCGCTCACTTCACCGGACCGTGCTCCCACGGCTTCAGTAGCGCGTAGAGCGTCGAGACAATCGGCACCGGCACGCGATGCTTCGCGGCCCGGCGCACCGCCGCGCCCTGTAGCGCCTCGACTTCGATACGTTTCCGCTGCTCGAGATCGATCAGGAGCGACGACCGCGTGCTCGGCGGGATGTTCGCCATGTACTCCTTCAAGGTGTCGAACCGGTTCGGGGAGATCGTGACCCCTTCGGCCGTTGCCACCGCCGCCACTTCCCGCGCGGCGGCGTAGAACATCTCCTGCACGTGGGGAAATTTCCAGATGTGTCCAATCGCCAGTCGCGAGGCTCCGGTGAAGCCCGCGAACGGGCACAGGTACACGAACTTGTCCCAGATCGGCACGCGCGCATCGGCGACCGGCGTCACCTGGATGTCGGCGGCCGTCATCACGTCGGCGATCGCCTGGACCCGCGGCGACATGCGGCTGCGATCACCGAACACCTCGCCGAAGATGATCGATCGATGCACGCCGGTTTGCACGATCAGGCCCGGCCCTTCGAGCGCGGTGGCGACGTAGGTGGTGCCGCCGAGCACGTGATGGTCGCCGGCAATCGCCGCGACATCGTCCACGCTGTCCACGCCATTTTGCAGCGTCAGCACGACCGTATCTCGACCGACCATCGGCTGAAGCATGGGTAGTGCGGTCGCGTTGTCGTAGGCCTTCACCGCGACGATCACGACGTCGACGGGTCCGACTTTGGAGGTGTCGCTCTCTGCCGCCGAGCGGACGGTGAAGTCGCCCAGCGTGGCGCTGCGGATTTCGAGTCCCTTCGAGCGGATGGCATCGAGGTGCGCGCCGCGCGCGATGAACGTGACCTCCTGCCCCGATTGCGCGAGTTTCGCGCCGAAATACCCACCCACCGCGCCTGAACCGAGTATGGCGAATCGCATCCGTAAGATGCTGACATGAAAACCACGTGAACGTTGAAACACGCTAGAATTTGACCGATGGCGGCCCGTCTCACCGCGTACGCCGTGGCGTTCATCGTCGGGATCACGGTGATCGCCGGATTGATCGTCGGCGCGCAGCGCGAAGACGATGGCCCGGTCGATCTGATCGTGATCAACGGTCACGTATATTCGGCCGAGCGCGATGAGCTCGCCGAGGCCGTGGCGGTGCGCGGCAACAAGGTGATCCGCGTTGGATCGAATCGCGAGATCCAGCGGCTGCGCCGCGCGCAGACCACCGTCGTTGACGCGAAGGGCGGCGCGGTGCTCCCCGGCTTCAACGACGCGCATGCGCACCTGATCAGCGGCGGCCTGTCACTCGATCAGATCAACCTCGCCGACGCCGCTACGCTCGACGAGATCAAGGACACGATTCGCATCTGGTCCGAGGCCCATCCCGAGCGCCAGTGGATCACCGGTCGGGGCTGGACCTACCAGTCGTTCGGCGGCGCGATGCCGACGCGCCAGCTCCTCGACACGCTCGTGCCCGATCGCCCGGCATACCTGGTGGCCGATGACGGCCACACCGGGTGGGCCAACACCCGCGCCCTCAAAGCGGCGGGGATCACGCGCACAACGAAGAACCCCGCCAACGGCGTCATCGTCAAGGATGCGCGCAGCGGCGAACCGAGCGGCACGTTGAAGGAAGCGGCCATGGCGCTGATGAGCAAGGCGGCGCCGCAGCCGACCGACGAAGATCGGCTGGCGGCGATTCGCGCCGCGATGGACGAAGCGCACACTCTCGGCATCACCAGCGTGCAGGACGCCGGCGGCTCGGCCGCCGATCTCGAGTTGTTCGATCGGTTGCGCAAGCGCAACGAGCTGTCGCTCCGCGTCTACCAGGCGCTCGAGGCCGACGCCACGCTCAGCGCGGCGGGGCTCGAACAGCTCGAACAGGTGCGCACGCGCTTCGCTGACGATCCGCTGCTCAAGACCGGCGCGATCAAGATCGTGGCCGACGGCGTGATCGAATCGCACACGGCAGCGATGCTGGTGCCGTACGCCAACCGCCCGTCGGTCAAGGGCGAGCCGCGCTTCACGCCGGAACAGCTGAACCGGATCGTCGCGATGCTCGACGCCCGCGGCTGGCAGGTGATGACGCACGCCACCGGCGACGCCGCGGTGCGCATGACGCTCGACGCGTACGAGGCGGCCGCAACATCCAACCCCGCGCCCGAGCGCGGGCGCCGCCATCGCGTCGAGCACATCGAGACCATCGATCCGGAGGAGATCCCGCGCTTCGGCCGCCTTGGCGTCGTCGCGTCGATGCAGCCGGTGCACGCCACCCCGGGCCCGGAGCCGGGCGACGTGTGGCGCACGAACCTCGGCGACCAACGCGCCTCGCGCGGGTGGCTATGGGCGCGCATCGCCAAGGGGCGCGGTCCGATCGCGTTCGGCAGCGACTGGCCGGTCATGACCTTCGATCCCAAGGTCGGGTTGCACGTGGCCACGACGCGGGCCACGCCAGAGGGGCTGCCCAAGGGCGGCTGGATTCCCGGCGAGCGCCTGCCGATCCGGCAGGCCATTCAGGCCTATACCCGGGACAGCGCGTGGGCGTCGTTCGACGAACAGCGCAAGGGCACGCTCGCGCGCGACATGCTGGCCGACATCGTGATCCTGTCGGACGACATCTTCACCGGCCCGCCCTCACTCCTGCTCGATTCGGAAGTGGTCGTGACCATTGCCGATGGCAAGGTTGTCTACCGCCGCGATCCCCCGGAAACTACTACCGCGCAATAACCGTCTATTACAGGGGTACATGCCAGTGCCTGCCTGTGTCTGTGGCCATGCTGACTAGACCCTTGCTCGCTTTGCTTTGCCTCGCGTTTCTCACCGCGGGCTCGCCCCCGATCCTGTTTGCGCAATCGGACCTCGATGCCTTCATGGAGAAGGTTCTAGCCCGGCGCGACGACAACTGGAAAAAACTCCAGCAGTACGTCCTCGACGAAGAGGAAAAGTTCGACCTGACCGGTCCGGGCGGCTTCCCGCTCTGGGGCATGCGCCGCGAATACACGTGGTTCGTTCGCCAGGGCATGTTCGTGCGCAGCCCGGTCACCGCCGACGGCGTGAAGCTCTCGGACGACGAGCGGCGCAAGGCCGAAGAACAGTGGCTGCGCCGTCAACGCAATCGCGAGGAGAACGAAAAACGCCGCGCCGAACGGCGCGCGAAGGGCGAGGACGTCAACGATGCTGACAAGAGCGTTGTCATCACGCCAACCGGCGTCGAGGTCAGTTCATCGGACGAACAGGACACCGGCGTGCCCATCACCAACACCGAGGACATGCTGAAACAGGTGCGCGAGCCGCAGTTCGTCTCGTCCGCGTACTTCCTCAAGTTCCGATTCGAGAAGGGCCACTACGCGCTGGCTGGCCGCGACAAGATCGGCGACGTCCAGGCGCTGAAGATCGAGTACTACCCGAAGGCCGGCCTGTTCAAAGAGGGCCGCAGCAAGCCGGACGAGCGCGTCAGGAAAGAGGAAGACCGGATCGAAGAGAAGATGAACAAGGCGTCGATGGTGACGCTGTGGATCGACCCGGCCACGCACCAGATCCTGCAGTACGTCTTCGACGACTTGGACTGGGACTTCTTCCCGGGTCGATCGCTGGTGCGCATCGGCGACCTCGAGGCAACGATGCAGATGGCCCAGGCGTTCCCGAACATCTGGCTGCCCAAGAGCATCGAGATGCACTTCGAGATGATGCTCGCCGTGGGCGCCGTGGACGCGCGGTATCGCGTCGACTACTTGAACTACAAGGAAGCCGCCGTCACTTACAAGATCAAATGAGGTTCAAGGGTTCACGGGTTCAGGAGTTCAAGGGTTGGCTCTTGATCCTGTGCCTTGGTTGCGCGTCGATCGCGAGCGCGCAGACTTCGCCCGGCCTGGTTGGCGAAGTGCGGGTGCACGGCAATCACACCACTCCCGATGCCGACGTCTTCTCCATCGTCGGCGAGGTGGTCGGCAAGCCGGCCACCGAGGCGCTGATCGCCGAGATCACGACCAGGCTGGAACAGAGCGGCCGCTTCGACGGCGTCGAGGTGCGCAAGCGCTTCCGCTCGATCGACAACCCCGACGACGTGCTGCTGATGGTGATTGTCGACGAGGTGCCGGGGATCGACGAGTTCGACCTGACGCCGAGCCCGATGACGCGGTTCTGGAGCAGCGGCATGTTCCTGCCGATCCTCCATTACGACGACGGTTACGGCTTCACCTATGGGGCGCGATTCAGCTTCGTCGACCGGTTGGGGCCCCGCAGCCGGATCTCGATGCCCCTCAGTTGGGGTGGCGAGCGCCAGGCTCGGCTGCAGGTGGAGCGCACGTTCAAGGCCGGCCCGATCGATCGCGTCGCGGGAGAGTTCGGCATCGGCCGCAAGGAGAATCCGCACTACGAGATCGGCGACACCCGCACGTCGTTCAACGCGCGCGTCGAAGGCGCGGCGGCGCGCTGGCTGCGGTTCGGCGCCGGCGGCGGCGTGGACGACGTGGAGTTCGGCGAGGTGCGGGATCGCCTGGAGGTGTTCGGCGCCGACGCGACCATCGACACGCGCGTCGATCCCGCGTTCCCCCGTAATGCCGTGCACGCCAAGTTCGGCTGGGAGCGGTTGCGCTTCGATGCCGGCGACGCAAATCGCAACACCGTGGACGTGCGCGGCTACCTTGGCCTGTTCGGGCCGACGGTGCTGGCCGTGCGCGGGCTGAGCGTCAC
>JALDXK010000477.1:0-5228 GCA_032155105.1 Acidobacteriota bacterium | reverse complement strand
TTCGTGGACGTTGACGAAGGGCGGATGGTATCGGAGCTTTCTCGACGATCCGCGCGGAACGCTGCAGGTCGGCGACCGCAAGGTTCGCATTCGCGCCGTGCCGGCGCCAAGCGAGCGCGTGCGTGATGCCGTGGAAGAGGCCTATGCCGCCAAGTTCAATACCAAGGCCTCGCAGAAATACGTGAAGGGCTTCCGGACCGCCCGGCGGCGCGAGGCCACCATGGAATTCGTGCCACGATGAGCACCGCCCGACGCGCGACTGTGCGAGAATTCGCGCGGAGGTCGTCATGAGGCCGTTCGCCGCGTTCATCGTCGCCGTTATCACGCTCATTGCGCCATTGTCTGCGCAGACGCCACGGATCCTGAAAGTCGATCACATCGTGCGGCTGAAGTCCACCGTGCCGGCCATCGCGGGCCAGACCGTTGGCCTGTACGTGCGCGAGCGCGTCAGCGCGGCGACGAAGCTCGATGCGATAGCCGCGGATCGCGTGGTGCTGTTCGTCCACGGCGCGGGCACGCCGGCGGAAGTGGCGTTCGACGTGCCGCACAGCGATTACAGCTGGATGGCCTATCTCGCCAACGCCGGTTTCGATGTCTTCGCGATGGACACGACGGGCTACGGGCGTTCCGTTCGGCCCGTGCCGATGAACGATCCGTGCAACCTGTCTGCGGAGCAGCAGAAGCAGTTACTCAGGAAGCCGTGCGAACCGACGTACCCGGGCCAGCTGACGAATATCGAGTCCGACTGGCACGACATCAATGCGGTGGTCGATTACATTCGCGCGCGGCGAAAGGTCCAGAAGGTGAGCTTGATCGCGTGGTCGCTGGGCGGACCGCGCGCCGGTGGATACGCGGCTCAGCATCCGGAGAAGGTGCATCGCCTGGTGCTGTTCGCGCCCGCCTATAACCGCACCGCGGCGGCCGCACGACCGCCGTTGCCGAATCCCGGCACCGTCTTCAATACGCAATCGCGCGCGGAGTTCGACGCCAACTGGGACCGCCAGGTGAGCTGCCCGAGCCAGTTCGATCCGGCGGTGCGAGACGTGGTGTGGCAGGAGATGATCACGTCGGATCCGGTCGGCGAGAAATGGGGGAGCGGCGTCCGGCGCGCGCCGTCGACCACCACGTGGGGATGGAATGCGGCCATGATTGGCGGCACGAAGACGCCGACCTTGATGATTGCCGGCGCCCTCGATCGGCAAGTGCCGCCGGAGCGCGTCAAGGCTGCCTACGACGACCTGGGCGCCGCCGACAAGGTGCTCATCGATCTTGGCTGTGCGTCGCACAACGCCATGTGGGAGTCGAACCACACCTTGATGTTCGCGGCATCGCTCGAGTGGCTAACGAAAGGCCGCGTCGATGGCAAGTCCACCGGCATCGTGCGCATGGGCTATCCGAAGTCGTGACCCGCATCGCCCTGGCCGCCTGCATCGGCGTGGCGGTGTCTGCAGGGCTGGCCGTGCAGCCGGCGGCCCCGCTGCAGCCCGCGCACGCGGTGCGTGGCAACTCGCTGCGCGTCGAACTGCCAGGATTCTCGTCGATCAGCGTGCAGCGTGGTTTCCGGTATGCCGGCGGCCACCGCTTCATCCTCAAAGGCGTCGCCGACGCCGAGCAGCACGCGTTCGCTGAGGTTGGCGTCGACGGCACGATTGAGCGCTTCTACTGGTTTCAGTTCGAGTCGCTGCTGCCTGCGGCCAAGGGGGCCTACGACTACTCGAAGGACACGCCGGTGACCATCGCCGGCCTCCAGTGGCGCGCGCAGGTGAGGCGCTACACCACGCCGCCCGACGCCGACGGCGATCAGGCGGCGCTGTACAAGTTATTCAGCGCGCGCGGTTGGCGCCCGCCGCTACCGGCGTTGCGCGCCAGGTTGGTTTATGTTCCGCCTGCGGACCCGCGGCGGGAATTCATGATCATCTATGCCGAAGCCACGCCCGCGTCTGCGCCGCCCACAGCAGAAGCGTCGGCCGGCCTGATCGATCGCGCTCAGGCCGGCCTTCGCCTCGTCCCCTAGCCGTTTTTCGATTCGTGGCCGTAGGCGCCGGGGACTTTGTGTGACGACGGATGGCTGCGATCCGCGTACTTCGACTCTGCTTCTTTCTGCGCAATGGACCGGCTGCCCGCCTTGTGCGAGGTGTGACGATCGCGGGTGTCGTCGAGTGGGTCTTCACCAACCCGGCCGGCGGCGTCCTGCTCGCGCGGTGGCGCATCGGGACTCACTGATGGGAACTCCTGCCGTTCTTGGGATTCTTCCTCTGCCGTTTCGCGGTTACTGATGCCTTGCTTATCTCGCATCGCTCCTCCAAATGCCGTATACCGAAAGCAGGATCCGAGCCAATCCTCGTAAACTCGGCGAGTCGCGATGTTGGGTTCTTCAAGCATGCTGGCCGTGATGGCCGCGCTGGCGCTCACTGAATCTGTCGACGTGCGATTCACGCGCGGCGACGCCGGTGCGTGTCCTCAGCGTGGCGGCGGGGCGTGTCGTTTCAGGTGAAACGTTGGGTCAACTCGTCGGGCGTCACGGTGGCGGCGCCGAACTTGCCGACGACGATGCTGGCCGCCTCGTTGGCGAGCCGCGCCGCCTCGAACATCGTGGCACCGGCGGCGATGGCGAGGGCCAGTGTGGCAATGACCGTGTCACCGGCCCCGGTGACGTCAGACACTTCCAGCGCCGATGCCGGCAGGTAGCCGTCTCGGCCGGCATGATCCAGCCACATGCCGTGTTCGCCCCTCGTAATCAACACGCTGTCGACCCCGAGGCGCTGCCGCAACGCCACCGCGGCGCGCCTGGCGTCCTCGTGCGACGAGATGCGCATGTGGGTGGCGCTCTCCGCCTCCACGTGGTTGGGCGTGACGAGTGCGGCGCCGCCGTAGTAGTCGATGTGCGGGACTTTCGGGTCGACAATCACCGGCACGCCGCTGCCATTGGCGAAGGCGAGCGTGTGCGCCATCGCTCGCCGTGTGATCACGCCCTTCTGGTAGTCCGACACCACGATGACCTGCGATGAACGCGCCCGCATCTCGAGCTGCTGCGCGACGGCCTCTTCGATCGGAGCGGCCACGTCGCTGTCGGATTCGAAATCGATCCGCGACACCTGCTGGTTGCGGTTGGTGACCACGCGCATCTTGGTGGTGGTGCGCCGTTCCTGGTCGGTGATGAGACCCGTGGCATGGATGCCCTTGGCGGCGAGCTCGTGTTTCAGCTGCGTGCCCGAGTCGTCTGCGCCGATCACGCCGATTAAGTCCACCGCGGCGCCGAGCGAGCGCAGGTTGTGCGCCACGTTGGCGGCGCCGCCAAGCCGGACCTCCTCCGACTCGAACACCACCACCGGCACCGGCGCTTCGGGCGAAATGCGGCCGACGCGGCCGATCAAAAAGCGGTCGAGCATCACGTCGCCGAGCACCGTGATGCGCCGGGAGCCGAACTGTTCGATGAGGTGGCGGGCGCGCGACGCGTCGAGATTAGGCAGCAGCGACACGCTCACGAGGGCAAGCCCCCGTCGCGGTTGGCGGCAAACGGCAACGTGATCGTCACTAACAGCAGCATCAGGAATTCCGAATCGCCGAAGTTGTACTCGGTGAGGCCCGCGGCCAGCATCGCCGCCATGCCACCGACGCCCGCCGCGGCCAGGCTCTTGTGCCGCGAGGTCTTGAGCAGCCGGTAGAGGCCGAGGACCGCCGATCCGACGAACCAGAGCCATGCCGCCAGCGCCGGCAGGCCGCGCTCGGCGGCGATCTGCATCGGCACGTTGTGGAGGTGCGGATTGGTCGACTTCACCGCGTCGGCGACGCGGTAGTTCGGATAGGCGCGCTCGATCTGATCTGGCCCCACGCCGGTCAACGGGAAGTCTTTCACCATCGCCGTCCCGGCCTGGAGCATCGCCACACGGTCGCGGCTCGTCAGGTCGTTGCGATCGAAGATCGAATAGACGCGATCGGTCAGCGCCTGCGGCGCCAGCACGATGCCCACGACCACGACGATCGGGATCAGGGCGAGCAGCCGGAAGTCCTTGCTGAGGAACAACACCGCCACGCCCACGGCGACCCCGACCCAGGCACCGCGCGTGAGCGTGAGGCTCAGCGCCACGAGCAGCGCCGGCATCACGAACGCCGCCCACAGGCGGCCCGAGGTGCCGTACAGCAGCCGCGCCGTGGCGGCACAGATCACGAGCATCAGCGTGCCCGAATAGGTCATCCAGTGCGACAGCGTGCCTTGCGGACGGCGCCCGAGGCCGTCGAAGTTGAGCACCGCGTACTGCACGATGCCGACAAACGCGCTGGCCGCGCCGATGGTCAGGATGATGCTCAGCACGGAGTTGGCGCGCGCGCCGCGGGCGAGATCGTAGGTGAGCGGCACCAGCATCAGCAGCACCAGTTGCTTGCTGTCGGTGAAGCTCACCTCGGGGTCGAGCGAGAAGCCGGCCGACACCAGCGTCAGCGCCGCGTAGACCACCAGCGGCCAGAAGAACGCCGGCGCTTCGAGCCGCTCGCTGCGCAGGATGTGGGACGCCAGCCAGCACGCCACCGCGACGGTCAACAGGATCTGCGCCGCGGCAATCGACAACTGCATCGCCGCGACAATGCCGACCAGCGACCAGAGACCGATCTGTTCCAGGCGATCGCGCGGGGGCGAGCCCGCCGTCAACATCAGCGTCGTCATCGTTGTTGCGCAGCCGGCGCGCCCAGGAGCGAACGCGCGGCGGAAACCACCATCGTAGGCGAAATTGCGGTCAAACAGCGAAAGTCGCCGGGCACGCAGTGGCGCTGATGACACGGGCGGCAGGGCAGGGGACCGGCATCGATCGCGATCGCGCCAACGGATGGGTCGCGCCACGGCATCGATCGCTCCGGCAACGTCGGTCCGAACAGCGCCACGATGGGCGTGTTGGTGGTGGCCGCGACGTGCAGCGGTCCGCTGTCGCCGCCAATGTACAGGGCGGCGCGCCCGACCAGCGCACGCAGTTCCGCCAGGCCGAATTCACCGCTCCGGACGATGCCGGCCGCCGCGTCGCCCGCAAGGTGGCGCGCCTCCTGCGCGACGGCTTCAGCCGCGGCGGCTTCGGAAGGGCCAGACGTAATGATCACGCGCCGGCGCGCATCGTCGCGCGCGAGGTCGGCTGCCACCGCCGCGAACGATCCGGCGGGCCAGCGGCGAAACGGATTGCCGGCGCTGACGTGCATCACGATCAGTTGCGCGTCGGCCGGCACGGCTGCGGCCGCCAGGCGCG
>JALDXK010000476.1:0-5229 GCA_032155105.1 Acidobacteriota bacterium | reverse complement strand
GCCGGACTCAACGGACTCGTCTGGCGCGCCGCCAACGAGCGGCAGAAAAGGCAGGACGGCGATGGACCGCACGTGGCTGGTTCGCTCCAGATACGGCAACCACGCGAAGCCGCTCAACGCCAGAATGATGGCGACGCTGAGTGCTACCGGGATCACGCTGCCCTTGTTCCGTTCGACGAACTTCGTCGTGCGATAGATGAGAGTGGATCTGCGGGCGACGATTGGGCGGGATTCAAGATGGCGTCGGATGTCCTCGGAAAACTGCGCCACCGTTGTGTACCGTCGCTCGGGTTCCTTGCGCAGGGCCATCAGCACAATCGTGTCGAGGTCGCCGGTCAACCGACTGGCCATCTTGCTGGGCTTCTCGGGTACGTGTTCGCAGATGACCCGCTCGATCTCCTGGGGCGTGTGGCTTTTGAGGTCGTACGGGCGATGGCCGGTGAGCAACTCGTACAGCATCACGCCGAGCGAGTAGATATCGCTCGCTCGGGTAATCTCGTGACCACGAACCTGTTCAGGGCTGGCATAGGCTGGAGTCAGTAGACGTGCGACCAAGGTGCCCGTTGGTGCTGACACCAATTCAGGATCGAGCACCTTGGCGATGCCAAAGTCCAGCAACTTCGGCACGCCCTCGACCGTCATACAGATATTGGCCGGCTTGAGATCGCGGTGAACGACACCGCGCTCATGCGCGTAATGTACGGCCGAGCAGATCTGCCTGAACAACTCGAGCCGGCCGTGGATCGACAACTCGTGCGTGTCGCAATATTCGGCAAGCGGAACCCCCTCGACGTAGTCCATCACGAAGTACGGCAGCCCGGCATCAGTGGTCCCGCCGTCGAGCAGCTTCGCGATATTGGGGTGATCGAGACTGGCGAGGATCTGTCGTTCTTTCCGAAAGCCGTCGACGATGGCGTCTGAATCCATGCCACGCTTGACGACTTTGATCGCGACTTGCTTGCGGTATACCTCGTCTGCGCGAGCCGCGAGGTAGACCGCTCCCATGCCTCCGCGTCCGATCTCACGAATGATTTGGTAAGGGCCGATCCTGGATCCCACCAAGACGTCCAGTCGATCTTCGGAGACAGCCGTCGTCGCAGGCTCGAAGGCTGAGGCTCCCATGAAACCTCCAGCCCGTTCGTGCGATTCGATCAACTCACCGAGTTCGGTGCGGAGCGGCGGATCGCCGGCACACGCATCGTCGAGGAACTCCGCGCGCAGGCTCCCGTCGCGCTCGAGGGCAGCTTCAAACAGCTCCTTGAGTTGTTCCCATCGCTCAGCGTTCATCGTCGTGTCCAAAACTCTTGCTTACCTCGCGGTGCAACCACGCCCGCGCCATGCTCCAATCACGTTTGACGGTCTTCGACGACATGCCCAGCGCCTCGGCCGTCTCATCGACCGTCAAGCCCCCGAAATAACGCAGTTCGACGACACGGCTCTGGCGCGCGTCGATGTGCGCCAGGCGCTCGAGCGCCTCGTGCAGCGCCAACAGCTCCTACGATTGCTGCTCGGTGAGGAGCAAGGGTTCTTCGAGTGGCACGCGCTGGAGCATCCCCTCGCGTTTCATCGCACGGCGGGCCCGGGCGTAGTCCACGAGGATCCTACGCATAACCTGCGCGGCAACGCCGATGAAGTGCGCCCGACTCTGCCAGGTTCGGTCCGAGTGATTGACCAGCCGCAGAAACGCTTCGTGCACCAGCGCTGTCGCTTGGAGCGTATGGTCAGCCCGTTCGTTCCGCATCTGATGACGGGCCAGGCGGTGGAGCTCGTCGTAAACCAAGGGCATCAACCGCGCCGAGGCGTCGGGCGCGACGTCCTGTAGGGCGGCCAGGAACCGAGTCACGTCTCCGGCGGAGCGTGCCATGGCTGCCACTATACGCTTCCCGCGAATGTCCCCGCATTCCCCGAATTCTCGCCTTACTGAGTGACGCAGCTTTCCCACAGTGGGTGGCTGCCGAGTTCGGAAGGAGCCTGCCATGCAAACGATGACGACCCGCACCCTTGCGTGCGCGATAGCGTTTACGTTCTTGTCCTTGATGCGCTCCGACCCGGGGGCGCTGGCGGCCGGGCCACCGGGCGACGGAGAAGACGGACAAGGCGGACACTCGCGATCCAACTTCAGGGTGGGCCACAGAGTCATGAGAATTGAGGTAAAGCGTCCTCCTGCCGGCGAGACCCGACCGGTCGATGTTCATCTCTGGTATCCGGCCGACTCCTGGGATCACTTTGACGCACCGGTGACCGAATACACCTCCGCGCTCAACGGCATTCCTCTGGTGCCGGCGCTTTGGGCCCCCCTATCGTGGAAAGTGGCTTCGTCAAGCGCACGCGAAGACCCGTCGATCTTCCAATCGACGGAACGGTTTCCAGTGATCATCTTCTCGCACGGCAACACCAATATGCCGATCGACTACGCGTTGACGTTTGAGGACTTGGCGAGCGCCGGGTTCGTGGTGGCTGCGCCCACTCACGTCAACAACTCGCAGGATGACGTGCGCATGGACTTCGCGAATCGTCAGGCCATGGGGGTTGGCTACCCGCTTCCATTCCCCACGTGCCTGGATGGTGCGCCTTGGGCGGATACCACGCTGTCACGTTGCGCTCGTGCCAACGTTCCGCAAAGCATGGCCGATCGGGCGCAGGATATTACCGCCACTCTCGATGCCTTGCCCGCGGCGCTCGATAACCGCGTGGATCTGGAGCGGGTGGGAGTGCTCGGGCATTCGCGCGGGACGGTGACTGCTCTCACAGCGGCTGGTGGAAGTACACCGGCTTCGAAGTGGGAAGTGTCACTTGAGCCGCGCGTCAAGGCCATCATGGGGATGGCGATCGGTGCCCGGGGAATCACCTTTAGCGCCGACATCGGCAGCATCACTCAACCCACTCTGCTCGTCTCCGGATCACTCGACGCGACCTCGCCACCGTCGATCATTCAGGAGGCGCTCGACGCTCTTCCTGACAACACTGAGAGCGCGCACGTCATGGTAGAGAACGCCATGCATCGCACGTTCGACTCCACCTATTGCCAGCAAATGCAGAGCGCCGCCGCGATCGCCAGCCGTAATGGCCGCGCCATGCTCGACCTTCATACCTTGGAGCGGATGTTGATTGACCTTGCCCCTGCCTCCGGTCTCGCGATGGATTACTGTGGATACAAAACCTTCACGCGTCCGGTGGACGTCACGCCAATCGTCGCGAGCATAACCGGCTTCGACGTGACGAAAATGAACGTTCCGGCGACGGGCTTGACGTCCGACGAACTCCGCCCCTGCATCTCCGTGATGGCCATCACGTTTTTCGAGCACACCCTCGACCATCCTGACGCACCCGGGCTACCGCACCACTTCCGACGCGACCTGCCATTCAACGCCGGACCGTGTCGCGGTCTGACTACCGTCATTGCTGGGGGGCAGCGATGAGAACCAGGTTCGCGTTCGTTGTGGGACTGCTGATTTCTCACTTCGGTGGTGGCGTGTCCGCACAGGTGCCACCGGAGCGGGTTGTCCGGCACGATGGACCGGTGCATGAAACGGACATCGCGAAGGACATCGCCGTCGATGTGTCGGGGAATACCTATGTGACGGGTGGAACCTGTACGGACGTCTACTACGGCCTTGGCTGCACAGACGGCGCCTGGGCAACCCTTAAATATGATGCGGCTGGCAATCGAATGTGGTTCGCGTCTTACGCCAGTCCCATCTTCTGGGCTGATTCCGCCAGCAAGGTCGCCGTCGATGGAGCAGGTAACGTCTATGTCATGGGATCGGTGTGCCTGGCCGCCGCTTGGGATGAACTTGGCGGCTTTTGCTTCGAGTGGGCTTACACAACGATCAAGTACGACCCAAACGGCAACGAAAAATGGGTTGCTCGCTATGCCGGCCCGATGAATGATTCTTGGCCGACTGCGATGGTGCTCGACTCGTCGGGCAACGTGTATGTGACCGGTTCAAGCATGGGAGTGAACTCTGGGCACGATTACGTGACGATCAAATACGACACAGACGGTAATCAGCTCTGGGCGGCCCGCTATGGCGGCGTGGCCGATGATGGCGGTTCCGCGATTGTCTTGGGCGGCGAAGGCAGTGTCTATGTGACAGGATGCGGAAATGATGGCGGAACCGTGGACACGACGACAATCAAATATGACAGCGACGGCAACCTGATCTGGGTCACCCGGTCCCCTGAGACCGCTTGTTTTGCCATGGCCATCAATGCCGGCAACGTGTATGTGACAGGAAGTGCCACGATCAAGTACGACGGAAGTGGCAATGAGCTCTGGGTCGCCAGCTATGACGGTCCCGGAATATTCCGCGCGAACGCCCTTACCGTGGATGCCTCCGGCAACGCATATGTGGCGGGGGCGAATTGGGGCGCTGGCACTTTGGCTGACTATACGACGATCAAGTACGACACGAGCGGGAATGAACAATGGCTCGCGCGTTACAGCAGCCTGAACGGTTCAGATTGGGTCGCGGCGATCGCACTTGATTCTGCACGGAATGTGTATGTGACTGGCGACAGCCTGGGCGACTATGCGACGGTCAAGTACGCCAATGACGGCAACGAGGTCTGGGTCGCTCGCTACGATGGTCCCGGCAATGGTTATGATGTTGCCGCTGCCCATAGTTCTCGACCCTGCAGGCAATGTGTATGTCACGGGTTCTAGCTCGGGGATCGGGACCGAGCTCGACCATGCGACAGTGAAATATCTGCAGACTCCGGAGCCTAAAGGTGTGACGCCGATGATTACGTTCGGGACCACGCCGACACCGACGTACCTTGGTGGGAATTTTACGGTGAGCGCAGCGACGACGAACACCGACAGCAGCGCGCTGAGCTACCGCGCCGTCGGTGGTCGGTGCGTAGTCGTGGACACGAGCGCCGGTACCCTCAGCCCAACCGGAGCGGGGATCTGCAGAGTCGAGGCCAGCAGCACCGCGACGGTGAATTTCTTGGCGACGTCTGCGCAGCAACTCGTTACCATCACGAAGGCCGTGGCCACGATCACCTTGGCTGACCTGAATCAGATCTACACCGGCAGCCTGCTTTCACCTACGGCCACCACCCAACCGCCAGGACTGGAGGTCGACTGGATCAACGAGGGCAGGATCTATTCTGGGATGTCCTTCGTGACCGCGACGGTGAACGATCCAAACTACCAGGGCACGGCCACGGGCACGTTCTTCGTCGAGAAAGCGATGGCGATGGTAACGCTGAGCAACCTCACTC
>JALDXK010000475.1:0-5254 GCA_032155105.1 Acidobacteriota bacterium | reverse complement strand
TTCTTGGTCTTGAGCATCTCGGTCTCGGTCTTGCCGACCAGCTCGCGAATGGTGCGGATGTTGGCGTTCTTCAGGCAGTTGTAGGACCGCACCGAAAGCTCGAGCTCCTCGACGCTCTTGTCGAGATGCTCGTTGGACACCCCGGCCCGCGCCGGCTCGGCACCGCCGTCGGCGATGTCGTCGTCGGCATCGTCGAGGCTGACGAAGATGTTCAGGTGATCGCGGATCAGCTTGGCGGAGAGCGACACCGCGTCGCTCGGCGTCACCGAGCCGTTGGTCCACACTTCCAGGGTCAGCTTGTCGTAGTCGGTGGTCTGGCCGACGCGCGCGCCCTCGACGAGGTAGTTGACCTTCTTCACCGGCGAGTGCACCGAGTCGATCGGGATCCAGCCGATGCCGAGATCCTCGTCGAAGTTGCGATCCGCCGAGACATAGCCGCGGCCGCGCTTGACGCGCAGCTGCATGTGCAGGTGGCCGCCGTCGGCGATGGTCGCGATGTGCGCATCCGGTTCGAGGATCTCGATGTCCGAATCGGCCTCGATGTCCGAGGCGCGCACCGGGCCCGGCTTGTCCTTCCGCAGCGTCAACGTCTTGGTGTAGTCGACGTGGCAGGTGATCGGCAGCTGCTTGAGGTTGAGGATGATGTCGGTGGCGTCCTCGACCACGCCCTTGATCGGCGAGAACTCGTGCAGCACGCCGTCGATCTGCACCGCGGTAATCGCCGCGCCTTCGATCGACGACAGCAGCACGCGACGCAGCGCGTTGCCGATGGTCGTGCCGAAGCCGCGCTCGAACGGCTGCGCGTAGAAGCGACCGAAGCGATCGGTCAGGGTCTCGCGTTCGAAGTCAAGGCGCTTGGGGCGCTGAAAACCTTTCCACATACGTTACGTTCCTTTCGCGAACGGGCCGCCAGTTGCGGCCTCCAGGCCTGCGGGTTATAACCGCGCTCGCTCGCTGCAGGCCTGACAAGCTGCTGGAGCGCGGTTGGCGATTGACGCGAAGGGCGACGGCTGACACCGTCGCTCTCCAGACGTCGCAATTTACTTCGAGTACAACTCGACGATGAGCTGTTCCTGCACCGGCAGGTTGATTTGCTCGCGGGTCGGCATCGACACGACCTTGGCACCGAGCTCGGCCTGCGGCGAAATCCATTCCGGAATCCCGCGGCCCTTGACCTCTTCCTGCGCGTGCAGGATGGTCGGGTTCTGGCGGCTGCTCTCGCGCACCGTCACCGTGTCGCCCGACTTCAGCGAGTACGACGGCACGTCGACACGTTTGCCGTTGACCAGAAAGTGGCCATGCCGCACCAGCTGCCGCGCCTGCGCCCGCGACGTGGCGAGACCCATGCGATAGACGGCGTTGTCGAGGCGGCGCTCCAGCAGTTGCAGGAGTGTCTCGCCCGTGATGCCGCCGCGGGTGCGCTCGGCCTGCTCGAAGTAGCGGCGGAACTGGTCTTCCAGCACGCCGTAGATGCGCTTGACCTTCTGCTTCTCGCGCAGCTGCACGCCGTAGCCGACCATCTTCGCCTTGCGGAGACGGCCATGCTGCCCCGGCGGCATGTTGCGCTTCTCGATCGCGCACTTCTCGGTGTAGCAGCGCTCGCCCTTGAGGAACAGCTTCATGCCCTCGCGGCGGCACAGACGGCAAACGGGTCCGTTATAACGTGCCATGAATCAAACTCTCCTACGCTTCGGTGGACGGCAGCCGTTGTGGGGAATCGGCGTGACGTCGCGAATCGATCGCACTTCGAGGCCGGCGGTCTGCAGCGCGCGGATCGCGGACTCGCGGCCGGAGCCGGGCCCCTTCACCAGCACGTCGCACGAGCGCATGCCGAACGCCTTGGCGGCGTTGGTCGCGTTCAGCGCCGCCTGGGTGGCCGCAAACGGCGTCCCCTTGCGCGACCCCTTGAAGCCAATCGCGCCGGCGCTCGACCACGACACCACCGCGCCCTCGGCGTCGGTGATGGTGATCAACGTATTGTTGAACGAGGCCTGCACGTGCACGAACCCGTGGTGCACGATGCGCTTCTCGCCGCGCTTCTTGAACGCCTTCTTCTTCTTGGTCGGCGCGTCCGCGCCCTGAGCCTGTTCTTTGGCCATAATCCGTTACACCGTCTTCTTCTTGGCAACCGCGCCCTTGCGCGGGCCCTTGCGGGTGCGCGCGTTGGTCTTCGTCCGCTGGCCGCGCAGCGGCAGGTTGCGGCGATGGCGTCCGCCGCGGTAGCTGCCGATCTCGATCAGCCGCTTGATGTTCATGGAGATCTCCTTGCGGAGATCGCCCTCGACACCGCCCTGCTCTTCGAGCACGCGCGTGATCTTGCGAACGTCGTCTTCCGTGAGGTCCTTGACGCGGACGTCGGGGCTGACGCCCGCCGCGGTGAGAATCACGTTCGAGCGATGACGGCCGATGCCGAAGATATACGTGAGCCCGATCTCGATCCGCTTCGTGCGCGGAAGATCGACACCTGAAATACGTGCCATGTGCTTTATCCCTGACGCTGTTTGTGCTTCTGGTTAGTGCAAATCACGCGCACCACCCCACGGCGGCGCACCACCTTGCACTTGTCGCAAATCCGCTTCACCGACGCTCGAACTTTCATAACGCGCTCCTGAACCCTCGTCCTGAACCACCGTGCGGAACCCTCGTGGTGAACCGCCGTGAGGAACCTTCGTTCCTAAAGCTTCTCGACGATCCGCGCCCGGTGTGGATCGTTCGCCATCACCTGCACGCGCACCCGGTCGCCGACGATCACCCGCACATAATTGCGGCCCACCGGGCTGGCCAGGTGCGCCGTCACGATGTGCCGCCCGTCGAGCTCCACGCGCACCAGGTGGCTCGGCAGCAGCTCGAGGACCACGCCTTCCGCCGTTCGATCCGGTGGCCGTTGCGGCGCATCCACGCTTCGGCTCGCTCCGCTCGCCCGCGTTCCGCCTACGCCGACACGCGATCCGCGTCCACCGCCGCCTCGTCCAGCAGCGTCAGGATGCGGCAGCCGTCTTCGGTCACCACCACCGTGTGCTCGAAGTGCGCCGACAGGGCCTTGTCTTTCGTGACCGCCGTCCAGCCGTCGCCCAGCACCTTCACCGCGGGCTTGCCGGCATTGACCATCGGCTCGATCGCCAGCGCCATGCCTTCCTGCAAGCGCGGGCCGCGGCCCGCCGTCCCGTAATTCGGAATCTGCGGCTCCTCGTGGAGCGCCGTTCCGATGCCGTGGCCCACGAACTCGCGGACCACCGAAAACCCGTTTGCCTCGACGTACTGCTGGACCGCGGCGCCGATATCCGACACTCGCGCCCCCGCCTTCACCGTCGCCACCGCGCGATCGAGCGCCGTCCTGGTGACGTTCAACAACCGTTCGGCTTCCGGCGTGATTCGGCCCACCGGCACCGTCACCGCCGAGTCGCCGAAGAACCCCGCCAGCTTCGCGCCCATGTCGATCGAGACGATGTCGCCTTCGACCATCGGCCGATCGTTCGGGATCCCGTGCACCACCTGCTCGTTCACCGACGCGCAAATCGTCGCCGGGTAGCCGTGATACCCCTTGAACGCCGGCTCGGCGCCCGCTTCGCGCAACCGCCGCTCGGCCAGCTCGTCGAGCTGCCTGGTCGTCACGCCCGGCCGCACCGCCGCGGCCAACTCCTTGAGCACGCGTGCCACCAGCACGTTGACCCGCGCCAGCTTCTCGATCTCCGCCGCCGATCGGCAGATGATGCTCATGACGACCGTACCCGCTATCCCTGCCGCGCGCCGCGCGGCGGAACGACTCCACTCAGTTTCTTTGCCACCAGCGAGCGCAACTGCGCCGCGGGCAACTCCAGCGCCGACGCCACCGCCGAGACCAGCGCTTCGCGCACCTGCTCCGGCGTCTGCAGCCCGTCGATCGACCGGAACGTCGGCCGCGAGCTGTAGTACTCGATCATCGGCCGCGTATCGCGCCAGTAGATCTTCAACCGCTCGCGCACGACCGCTTCCGAATCGTCCGATCGCGCCACCCACTTCGGGCCGATCGATCGGCACCGGTCGGTGTTCTGGCACAGGTCCGGCAGCGCATCGGGCTTCTGCTCGAACGCGTCGGCATTGGCCCCGCAGTCCGCGCACACCCGTCGTCCCCGCACCCGCCGTACCAGTTCCTCGTCCGGGACCTGGATCTCGACGCAGATCACCGGTCCGCGCGCCGAGGTAATGTCATCCAGCGCCCCTGCTTGCGCCGCGGTCCGCGGAAACCCGTCGAGCACGAACCCGGCTACCGCATCCGGCCGCGACAGCCGCTCGCGGACGATCCCGATGATCAGGTCGTCGCCGACCAGCTCGCCGCGATCCATCACGGCCTTCACCTGCCGGCCCAGGTCGGACCCGCTGCTCACCGCCTCGCGCAGGATGTCCCCGGTTGAAATCTTGGGAATCCCATGCTCGCGTGCGAAGCGTTCCGCCTGCGTGCCCTTACCCGCTCCCGGCGGGCCAAGCATCACCAGGTTGAGGGCCACGTTATCCGCGCCGTCCCCTGATCCGCGTCTTCTTCATGAAGCCGTCGTAGTGCCGCATGATCAGTTGCGACTCGACCTGGTTCACCGTGTCCATGGCCACGCCCACGACGATCAGGAGCGAGGTGCCGCCAAAGAAGAACTGCACGTTCAAGCCCTGCGTGATGAAGCGCGGCAGGTTGGCATCGAGCGTTTCACCGATGAACGGGATCGGCGCGACCCGGAAACCGGTCAGCAGGAACTCAGGGATGATCGCCACGATCGCCAGGTAGATGGCGCCGACCAGCGTGATGCGCGCAAGAATCGTGTCGATGTATTCGGCGGTCCGCTTGCCCGGCCGAATGCCGGGAATGAAGCCGCCGTACTTACGCATGTTCTCCGACACGTCATCTGGGTTGAAGATGATCGCGGTGTAGAAATACGCGAAGAACACGATGCCAAGCACGTAGAGCAGGTTGTAGAGCGGCATGCCGGGCGCGATCTGCCGCACCGACGCATCGGCCCAGCCGCCGGGCGCGAACATGCCCGACAGCATCATGGGGAAGCTGAGAATCGAACTGGCGAAGATCACCGGGATGACGCCGCCGGTGTTGACCTTCAGCGGGATGTGGGTGCTCGACCCGCCGTACTGGCGCCGCCCCACCACGCGTTTGGCGTATTGCACCGTGATGCGCCGGTGCCCGCGTTCGACATAGATGATCGCGGCGATGACGCCCACCATCACGACGGAGAGAATCGCCACCGTCAGCAGGCCGATCTGGCCGGTCTGCATC
>JALDXK010000474.1:0-5255 GCA_032155105.1 Acidobacteriota bacterium | reverse complement strand
ATACGCATTGATCGCGCTGCGGATCCGCTCCGCGTAGATGCGCGCGAGCGCGGAACGGATCGAGCCGTCCACCTCCGCGTCGGCATTCGTCACGGCCAGGAGGAGTCGTCCGCCAAGACGCACTTCGATACGGGAATACCCTAATCGAGTAGACAACTCCCGCGATCGTCGCCCCAGAGGCGGCACTCCCTTTGCTCTATCAGTGAGTGGACGAACTGTATGTCAGGCCTACTCACTCGACGCGCATTGATTTACTCCCTCTTGATCGTGCTGTCGATCGCCGCCGGCACCGTCCTCTATTCAATCTGGCAGATCCAAAAGGACGTCGACGCTGTGGCCGCGCGCTTTACGCTCGACCCGGGGCCGCAATCGACGCTGATTTACGACTCGAAAGATCGGCTCATCTCCGCGCTCTACCGGGAGCACCGCATGCCGGTGACGCTGGAAGAGATGTCGGACGAGCTGGTGAGCGCGGTCATCGTCACCGAAGACCGCCGTTTCTACGATCACCACGGCGTTGACGGACGCCGCATCTTCGGCTCGCTGGTCGCCAACTTCCGCCGCGGGCGGATCGTCCAGGGCGCCAGCACCATCACGCAGCAGTTTGTGCGCGGC
Organism: Acidobacteriota bacterium; assembly: GCA_032155105.1. GTDB lineage: Bacteria > Acidobacteriota > Vicinamibacteria > Vicinamibacterales > UBA2999 > 12-FULL-67-14b. The sequence continues at coordinate 4,640 of JALDXK010000474.1, read as the reverse complement.
GCGTTCCTCGACCGCTCGCGCACCTACGCCCGCAAGATCCGCGAGGCGTGGCTGGCGAGGCGGCTCGAATCGAAATACAGCAAGCGCGCCATCCTGCAGGCCTACCTGAATCACGTCTACCTCGGCGACGGTTATTACGGTGTGCAGGCTGCCGCGCTGGGCTACTTCGGCAAGCCTGCCTCGGCGCTGAACGCAGCCGAGGCCGCCACGCTGGCCGCGCTGATCAACCGGCCGTCGGGCTACGGCATTCGCAAGACGCCGATGACCGTGCGCGATCGCCGCGACTGGGTCCTGCGCGAGATGCACCAGCGCGGGCATGTGGACAAGGCCACCTACGGCGGCGCGATCGCGACACCTGTGGCGGCAACTATTGCACCTGATGCGGTGCGCGCCGACGTCGATCCGATACGGATCTCGCACGGACCGTACTTCGCGAGCATGGTCCATGAATTTCTGTTCGAACACTACGGCGTGGAACGCGCACTGACGGGCGGGCTGCGGGTCTACACGACGCTCGATACCGACGTGCAGCGGTTTGCGGAACAGTCCGTCGCCAAGCGCCTCGCTGAGCTGGACAAGCGCACCAAGCGCCCCGGGCTGCAGGCGGCGCTGGTCGCGATTGAAACGGGTACCGGCTACGTGCGCGCCGTCGTCGGCGGGCGCAGCTTCGATGACAGCCCCTTCAACCGCGTCACCCAGGCGAAGCGCCAGCCGGGCTCGGCGTTCAAGCCGTTCGTGTTTGCCGCGGCGCTCGAGGCCGGCTTCTCGCCTGGCACCACCATCGACGGCCTCGACGCGTATGTGCCGTCGGCGCAGGGCGCCTACCTCCCTGGTGGCGAGCATGAGGTTGAGGCCACCACGCTCCGCTCGGCGCTCGTGCATTCGAGCAATCGCGCCGCGGTGCACCTGCTGCAGCGCGTCGGCCTCGGCGCCACGATCGACCTCGCGCATCGCGTGGGTCTTGATGAGCTGCCCGCCGTGCCCTCTTTGGCGCTCGGCACCGGCGAAGTCAGCCTGCTGAACCTCACCTCGGCCTACACGGCGTTCGCCAACGGCGGCATCCTGCAGGAACCTGTCTTCGTGCGCCGCGTCGAGGATGCCGACGGCCGGGTCCTCTATCGCGGCGATTCGGTTGGCCGCCGCGTGCTCAGCGAATCCACCGCATTCCTCATGGCCTCGATGCTGTCCGACGTGGTTGATCACGGCACCGGTTACGGCGCGCGCCAGGGCGGATTCCGCCTGCCGGCGGCCGGCAAGACCGGTTCCACGGACGATCACGCCGACGCGTGGTTCATCGGCTTCACCACCAAGCTCGCCGCGGGTGTGTGGGTGGGCTTCGACCAGCCGCAGCCGATCATGCGCCGCGGGTTCGCGAGCGTGGTGGCGGTGCCGGCCTGGGCCAGCTTCATGAAGGATGCAACCCACGGCAACAAGGCCGAGTGGATCACGCGCCCAGCCGGCATTTCGCACCTCCGCCGCTGCCGCGCTTCGGGCGGCACGGCTACCGAATATTGCGAGCTCACCGGTGAAGTGGACGACGACTTGGTGTCGATCGGCCGCACGCCCGAGATCTGCACGCTGCACACGTCTGCCGGGTTGCTCACGCCTACGCCGACGTTGTCGATGCAGGTGTGGCCGCCGAGGCCTTAAGCTCCCCCAGATTTGGGCGGGCCGTCCACCACGACAGCCCGCCCGTTGCCTTCTCAGCACTCCTTACCGGTCGTCACGATCGTCATGGTCGTGATCGTCCCGGTGGTGACGGTCATCACGATCCCTATCACGGTTCCTACGCACCACCGTGTCGCTTGGCAGCGGCGGCGCGCTGGCAGGCGGCTCGCGGTGCAGCGTCGCCTGTTCGAACGCATACGCCAACCCAATCAGAAGCGGCTCGCTGAACGCGCGTCCCGAGAACGTCACGCCGGAGGGGAAGGGATTCTCCATCGGCGCGACGGGCGGCACGAACCCGCCCGGTACCGTGATGCTCGGATAACCTGCCCTCGCCGGCGTGTTCGCACCGCTGTTGGCCGAGAAGAGCAACGCATCGAAGTCGTCTTCGGTTCCACGCTGGCCATCGGCGCCGTTGTACACGGAGTCGAGCGCTCCGCGGGAACGCACGATGTCTTCCGCGCGAGAGGCGGTGTATTGCATCGTGTCGTCGCTGCCGGGTGAAATGTCGATCGAATCCGACAGCTGCGCGAGGATCTGTCCGTACTTCAGGGCCACCGCCGGAATTGCGGCATTGAACGCAATCACGTCCGACAACGAGTGCACCATCGACGCGGGTCCGAGCGTCGCGAGGTACGCATTGAGGTCGCGCTTGAAACCATAGAACAGCGCGCTCGCGCAACCCGGTGGCGGCCACGGCTCGACCGGTGGAAACACGGTCGAGGGGCAGCCAGGCTGTTGCGCCGCCAGTGCGGGCACGGTTTCGACGGTCGCGCCCTGCGCGCGCAGCACGTCGATGGCGGCGTTCATGATCACGGCACGATTGTCCGGGAACGGCGGCACCGCGATCCGCGCGCCGCGCAACGCTCTCCTGTTGAGGAACCGCGTGTAATCACTGAAGCAGTTTCCCGGCCTCAGGCAGGCCCTGGTCGCCGGATCACTTCGATCGAAACCGGCCAGCACGCCGAGCAGGATCGCCGCGTCGGCCACAGTGCGCGTGATGGGCCCCGCGGTGTCTTGATCAGCGGTAATCGGGATGATGCCGTCGCGGCTGATCAAGCCAACGGTCGGCTTGATGCCGACGGCCATGTTGCCGCTCGCGGGGCTGAGGATCGAGCCCGAGGTTTCGGTGCCAACGGCAACGGCCACGAGATTGGCGGCCACCGCGATACCCGAGCCGGAACTCGAACCGCCCGGGCTCAGCACCGGGCGGCCGTCGCCGCCGGGAAGTTCGCGCGGCTCATAGGGATTGAAGCCGTACCCGCCGAGCGAGCTGTATCCCGCGGGCATCCCGTTGGTCAGGAAGTTCGCGAACTCCGTCAGCGTGGCCTTGCCGAGGATGATCGCGCCGGCCGCGCGTAGTTTTCTCGTGATGAAGGCATCGTTCGGGGGAATCGATCCCTCGAGAGCCACCGAGCCAGCGGTGGTCGGCATGTCCCTGGTGTCGACGTTGTCCTTGAGCAGAACGGGAATGCCGTAAAGCGGGCTGCGTTCCCTGCCGCGTCGCTCTCGATCCAATCTGCGTGCGGTGGCCTCGGCCCGTGGGTTGACGGTCAGAAACGCGTTGAGCCTCGGTCCGGCGTCGTCGTACGCCTCGATTCGAGCGAGGTACATCTCGACAAGCTGTTCGGAGGTAATGAGATTCGTCCGCAGGGCTTGTTGCAGTTCTGAAACGGTCGCTTCGACAAGGTCGAGGCGGGAGGTTCCCTGGTGACCGCCCTTATTTGCAGCGAGGGTGTTACCGAGCGTCAGTGCGAACAGGAGAACGATCGCGAACGTGGAGACGAGGCGTTTCATGGTGTGCGCTCCAATCCGATGGCGGGACTTGCGAGCGGGATGATTGGTCACCGCATCGGACCTGTCAAGCTGATGCGGTCCACCTCGACTGTCTTACACATGATTCAGACGCATGGAGGTTGATTACTGCATGCGCGACCAAGTACTCTAGGACCGCCCTTTTACTGGAATTCGCTCCTACGGAGGCGGCCTCTTATGCAGGTGATACCGGTTCAAGCCGTCCACCGCGGCTTCGGGACGACATCTCGTCGCGATGCGTGGTGGGCGGCACCGCTCAGTGTGTTCCTCGGACTTTCCGTGTGCCTGACCTACATGACGTGGGCGGCGTTTCAAGGTGAGCATTTCGAATCGGGTCCGTACCTCTCACCCTTGTACGCGCCGGTGTTGTGGGGCAATTCGCCGCATGCCTGGTTCGGCACCAGTCCACCGTGGTGGCCAGGCTTCATCCCGTTCTCGCCGGCGCTGTTGATCCTGCCGTTCCCGGGTCTGTTCCGCGTCACCTGTTACTACTATCGTGGCGCCTATTACAAAGCGTTCTGGGCCGATCCGCCGTCGTGCGCTGTTGGTGAGCCGCGCAAGAGCTATCTGGGCGAGAATTCGTTCCCGCTCGTCATTCAGAACATCCACCGCTATGCCATGTATGCGGCGGTCGTGTTTCTCTTCCTGCTGTCGTACGACGTGTGGCTGGCCATGTGGTTCATGAATCCGGCCACTGGCGTGACCGAGTTTGGCATCGGCGTCGGCACCATCGTGCTGCTCGTCAATGTCGTGCTCTTGACCAGTTACACGCTGGGGTGTCATTCGCTGCGGCACCTGGTTGGTGGCTTCAAGGACGAGATCTCGAAGTCGTCGGTCAGCCAGGCCTGCTACGACTGCTCGACCAGTCTCAACATCCGGCACCAGCTCTTCGCCTGGATCAGCCTGTTCGCGGTGACGTTCGCCGACATCTACATCCGGCTCTGCTCGATGGGGATCTGGTCAGATCTGAGGATCCTGTAATGGCTCGCCAGTTCGAATCCTCTGCCGGCCGCTCCGTTCTCGCGCCCGGCCGCGTCATGTTGGGAGCCCTGTAATGGCTCGCCAGTTCGAATCTTCAAACGGCCGCTCCGCTGTCGCGTCCGTCCCATGTGCGCCGCGGGCCCTGTAGATGGCTCAGCATCAGACGTACTCATACGACG
>JALDXK010000473.1:0-5261 GCA_032155105.1 Acidobacteriota bacterium | reverse complement strand
TGTTCAGCGTCGATTATAGCGAGATGGTGATCGTCCGCGACATCGACTTCTACAGCCTGTGCGAGCATCACCTGCTGCCGTTCTTCGGCAAGTGCCACGTCGCCTACATCCCGAACGGCAAGGTGATCGGCCTCAGCAAGATCCCGCGCCTCGTCGACATCTTCGCGCGGCGGCTGCAACTGCAGGAGCGGATGACCAACCAGATCGCCCACACGATCGTCGAGAAGATCGATCCGCTTGGCGTGGCCGTGGTGTGTGAAGGCACGCACCTGTGCATGGCGATGCGCGGCGTCGAGAAGCAGAACTCCTACACGATCACCAGCGCCATGCTCGGCGCGTTCCGCGAGAACGCGCGAACGCGGATGGAATTCCTCGAACTGTTGAAGCTGAGAGCCGGGAGTTATTCGACGGTGACCGGATTGCCCCTGCCGGGCTCCTCGCATCACGGAGAATAGAAGGCAGGGCACCCCTTAAAAGGGGTGCCCTATGGCCGTCAGAATCGATACGCGACGTTAAACCGGAAGTTCCTCGGCGCGTAGACCTGCGCCGGCGAGGCGAACTGCGGCACGGTGTTGATCGCGCCGTTGGGGTCGCCGTTCTGCCGCAGGTTGATGGTGCCACCCAGCGTCCGCGCATCCCAGAAGGTGTTGGTGTTGGTGATGTTGTGGATGTCCATCGACATCTCGAGGCTGCGCGTGCCGAAGTTGGCGGTCTTGAAGACCCGCATGTCCGCCGCGGCACGCTTTGGCAGCCGGTACGATCCGAGCGGCTCGACGTTCACGGTGCTGTTGCCGCCCACGGTCTGCGCCACCGTGAGCTGCCGGGTGATGACGATGCCGCTCTGGGTGTTGAGGTTGCCGGCGAGGCCGATCCCCCAGAACCCGGTGAGGTAGGTACCGGTGATCTTGAACTGGTGCGGGCGATCGCCGATCTGGCCGTTGAAGTTGGTGTTCTGACCGGCCAGCGGACCCGTGACGTTGAGCAGGTTGTTGGGATTGGCATTGACGCTCAACCCTTCGATCCGGCTCTGCGAGAAGGTGTAGCCCGCCAGCATCTGCCAGTTGTTCGACATCCGCTTGGTGCCGGTGATCTCGAGGCCGTTGTAGGTCTGGCGGAAGCTGCGGTCGTTGGTGAAGAACGTCTGGTTCAACGCCGTTGAGGTGCGGTTGTAGAACTGGAACGTCCCATCGTCGGAGGTGCCCGTGATGCCGTCGCGGCCGGAGTCCGCACGCGTGGTGAGGAACGTGTCGTAGGGGTTCGCCGGGTTCGACGTCGCCTCCCGGTTGCGCTCGACGCGGTGCGTGCCGATCACGCTCAGCCGCAGCGACGGGAACAACTCGTGATCGATGCCGCCCGTGAACTCGTCGGTGTACGGCCGCAGGTAGTCGGGGTCCACCGAGATCGTCGACGTGTCGACGCGCGTGATCACCGGGTTTCCGGTTTGCTCGCCGGGCTGGAACCGGCGGTCGCCGTTGAGGTCGTTCCACCCGTACTGTTCCTGGTAGTTCGCGTTGGGGTTGACGCCGTCGAGAATGCCGCCGCCGGATGCGATCACGTAGTAGTAGCGGCCGGCCGCGATCTTGAGGCCGGTGCGCCCGTTGCCACCCAGGTCGTACGCGGCGCTGATGCGCGGACCCACGGTGTTCCAGTTCACGACGTCAGAAAGTTCCGGAAACGTCCGTACCAGATTCGGGAAGAAGCGGCTCGCCGGGCTGCTCTGCTCAGGGAGGTAGCCGTTGAGATTTTCGTAGCGTAAGCCTGCGGTCACCGTCAGGCGCTTCCAGGCGATGCTGTCCTGAGCGTAGAGGGCGAGGACATCCACCGCAGTCTTGGTGTAGAACGGCGTGCCATACAGGATCACGTTCTGCGACAGGCCGGAGGCGCTGTTATACGTGAGATCCACATCGTCGAAACGAGCGACACGGTTCTCGACCGGCATGTGCGAGTAGTCGAAGCCGAACTTGAACTCGTGCCGGCCGCCGGCGAACTCGTCGAGGTAATACTGGCCGGTGGCGTTGGCCTGATAGCGGTCGCGCCAGCGCTCGGTGCCCGTGGTGAAGTTGCGGGTGCGGATGCTGGTGGCCGAATCGTTCAGCGTCTGATCGTTGCCGTTCAGGTACGTCGGGAAGAAGATCTTGTTGAGCCCGACGCGGGCATCGATGAAGAACCGTTGCGTCACCACCGAGTTCCACAGCACCTGGTAGATGTCGAACACATCGTCTTCGTTGCTGGTCGATTCCTGGACGAGCGTGTTCGAGCCGGCGAGGAAGCGGTTCGGCTTCTTGTAGTACTGCCGCGAGTAGAGGCCCGTCAGGCGGTTGTTGTCGTTGAGCTGATAGTTCGCGTTGACGAGACCCGACGTGATGTCGGTCTTGTCGAGCACGAGCGTCGAGAATGCCGCGGGCACGTTGACGTGCACGCGCCAGTCGCGGAACGACGTGAACACGCGTAGCTTGCGGGCGATGACCGGACCGCCGGCGCTGAAATTGATGTCCGACGTGAAATCGACGGCGTTGGTTTCCGGGCGGAAGCCGTAGCGCAGCAGCTCGTCGTCGATGTTCTGCGTCTGCGTCGCGTCGCCGAGCCAGGCAAACGTCCCCCGGCCGCGCCAGTTCTCACCGCCGCTCTTGGTCACCATGTTGAGGAAGACGCCGCCGGTCGGCACGGTGATGTCGTGCGCGCCGGTGGAGACCTGGATGTCGTCGAACGCATCGAAGTCGTAATAGAAACCGGCGGCGCCGATCGCCGCCGGGTCGCCGACGTTGATGCCGTTCAGATAGCTCGAGTTCTGCGCGCTGGTGGTGCCGCGCGCGTTGAACACGCCCTGCAGGCCGCCGGACGTGCCGCCCACATCGGGCCGCGTGATCAGCAGGCTCGGCACCTTGTATTCCACGAGCGACCAGATGTCGCGTCCGCCGGGCGTGGCCTGCAGCAACTGCTCGCTGAGGTTCACGCTGGTGTTGGCCGTGGTGGTGTCGACGACCGGGGAACTGCCGGTGACCGTCACCGTCTCAGCCACCGTTGCCACGGTGAGGCTGAGGTCGAGCGGCACGGTCTGGCCGACCTGCACGAGGACGTTTTCGCGAATCACCGTGCGGAAGCCCTGCAATTCGAGCTTCACGGAATAGACGCCCGGCTGCAACGACGGGAAGCGATTGACGCCGCCGGCATCGGTGACGCCGGTCATCGTGCCCGAAACGAGGACCGGGCTGGTCAGCGTGACGGTTACTCCCGGCACCGCGCCTTCCTGCGCGTCGGTCACGCGCACCAGGATGGAACCCGTTTGCACTTGCGCAGCAACGGGCAAAGCCGCAGCGGCCATCACACTAACGGCCGCAAGCCACACGCGTACTCGATTCATCGCTTTGACCCTCCGAGAATCCGTTTCCGACGTTCGAGAACTTGGATGGAACAGGTCTTTCAAGCAAATCACTTCAATGCACGAGTCCTGACAACGACGTACTTCGATGGACCCGAACAGACATGCACCTGACAGGCGCGCAGGTTGGTCGATGCTGTAAGCAATCGGTCTGCCGCTGGACGCTATACTGACGTCATGCGATCGATGTGGATGGTCCTATGTGCAGCTCTCGCGGCCAGCCCGGCCGTTGACGCGCAAACATCGAAGGCGACGAAGAAGGCTCCGGTTAAGACGACCCGGAAGGCACAGCCGCCGCTCGCCAAGGTGCAGGCGGATTGGCGGTGTGCGTCGGAGCTGGGGACGGGCATCTCGACGGGACGGAAGTTCTGCGACGTGCTCACCGGCGACGATCCCACCCAGGGCGTCATCATCACCATCCCGCCGCATCGCGGACCGGTGATCATGACCTTCGACCTGCACAACCGGCATACCTACTCAGCGGAGTTGGTCAAGCAGAAGCAGGCGTATCGGAAGTACACCGCCACCGTGGGCGTGCTCTCGATGGACAACACGCTCGTCGACCGTGCCGTGGTGCTGAGCGAGTTCCGCACCGAGAAGGACCTGTTCGATCGCATCGGCGGTGGCGCCGGACCCGGCGGTGTGAAAGCCGTGGCACCCTCGGGCGTCGAGCAGATCACGATCGAACTGCCCTCGGACATCGGCGAGGAGGTGTCCGTCCTCGGGGAAAAGCTGTCGGTGGTGCGCCCCGAGGATGTGGATAACTTCACGAGCCCGGGCCGGCCGATCGCGACAATCAGCAACGTGATGCTCGAATTCAGGCCCGGGCCGTCGCCGAAGAAAACGCCGCCACCAAAAACCACGACCAAGAAGCCCTAAGGGCGAATTGGGGTCAGGTCAAGAATTTCACCCCGAGCGAGGGATAGTTAGGGTCAGGTCGAGTGATAGCAGGCGAGCATTGCTGCTGCCGACTGGTCAATGTCCGCCTCGGTCGTCGACCAGTTCGACACCGAGATGCGCATCGCCTGTTTGCCATGCCAGAGCGCGCCGCCCGCCCAGCACGTGCCGTCGGCCTGCACCTTTGCGATCACTTGCTGCGTGATGTCGTCGTTCCTGAAATGCACGAGCACCTGGTTCAGCACCACGTCGTTCAGGATCAAGACGTCAGGCGCCTGCGACAGCGCGGCAGCCATGCGCCGCGCGAGCGCGCAGTTGCGGCGGATGATGTCGACGATGCCGTCGCGGCCCAGCGCGCGGAACAGTGCATAGAGCGGGAGGATGCGCGCGCGTCGTGACGAATCCGGCACCCAGTCCATGCCGATGCGTTGCTCATCGGCGCCACGTTGCAGGTACGACGCCGTGAGCCCCATCGCGGCGCGATGCGGCGCGGCATCGGCGACGATCGCGATGCCCGAGTCGTATGGCACGTTCAGCCACTTGTGCGCGTCGGTCGCCCACGAGTCCGCTTTCTCGATGCCGGTCACCTGCGCGCGAAGTTCGGGAACGGCTGCGGCCCAGAGACCGAATGCGCCATCGACGTGCACCCACGCGCCTCGCGCGTGCGCCGCCGCCACGATCGCGTCGAACGGATCGCTCGCGCCGGTGCTGACGTTGCCGGCCTGCGTGCACACGATGATCGGCGTCGCCTCGGCGAAGGTGGGCCCGCGCGCATCCGTCAGCGCCGCCTCCAGCGCGTCGGCGCGCATCCGTCCCTGGTCGTCGACCGCGATTGATTCGAGCTCCTCGCTGCCGAAGCCGAGATAGCGCAGCGCCCCAATCGCCGTGACGTGGGCTTCGCCGCCGACCAGTACGCGCACGCGCGGCGCGCGCTGCAGCCCCTGTGTTTCCACGTTCCACCCCGCGCGGCGCAGCACTTCGTGGC
>JALDXK010000472.1:0-5272 GCA_032155105.1 Acidobacteriota bacterium | reverse complement strand
CTCTCCGCGTCCCCCACGACGCGAACGGCTTCGGTGGCGGGAGCCGGCGCGGGCTGTTGAGCCTCGGCCCGGGCCGGGTGGCAGAACCCGACGACGGCGAGGAGCAGGGGGAGCAGGAGGCGCTGTCTCATACCGATCAATACGGAACGGGAGGGAAAAGGTTATCAGCCACCGATTGACGCCGATTGGACACAGACTTTGTTACGCTGCACAGGTGGAACGGCGCCGGCACATGTCGATGCTCAGGTCGTATACCTGGGCCGACCTCCTCACCATTGGAAACGCTTCCTGCGGAACGATTTCGATTTTCCTGTGTCTCGACTACCTGGCCACTGGTAACGCGAGGTTCCTCTGGACGGCGTTCATCCTGCTGCCCCTCGCGCTCGTCTGCGACGTGCTCGACGGTTACGTAGCGCGGCTCAACAAGCGGCGGCAGTCGGTGCTCGGCGCCGACCTCGATTCGCTCGCGGACGTGATTTCCTTCGGCGTCGCGCCGGCGGTGCTGGGCTTCACGCTGGGGCTGCGCGGCGGGTGGGACATGGTCATCCTCACCTACTTCGTGGTGTGCGGCGTGAGCCGTCTGGCACGGTTCAATGTCACCTCCTCTGCACTCGCGGATGAGACCACGGGAAAGGTGAAGTACTTCGAGGGCACGCCGATCCCGACCAGCGTGTTGCTGGTGCTCATCCTGGGCATTGTGCAGTATTTGGGTCGGGTCGACGACAACTTGTGGTTTGGCGTCGTCAAGAGCGGTCCGGCGGAGTTGAGGCCGCTGGTCCTGATGTACGCCGCCAGTGGCAGTGCGATGATTAGCGCAACGCTTCGCATCCCCAAACCGTGAGGTGTCCACGTCCGTTAACCACGAAGATCACGAAGACACGGAGAAATTCTTTTCTAAACGCCCGTGCCGCTTAGCGGCTTTGGTATTTGAGCAAGTTGTATTTTGAAAAAGTCGTCTCCGTGCGCCCTGTGCCCTCCGTGGTCAACGTACGTGGAAGGGCCATGACAAAGCTTTACAACGAACTCGCCGAATGGTGGCCGTTGATGTCGGCGCCGGCGGACTACGCCGAAGAGGCAGCGTTCTATCTCGACGCGATGCAGAGGACCGCTGCCGCTCCTATCGAGACGATGTTGGAGCTTGGGGCGGGTGGCGGCAACAACGCGTTCCACATGAAGCACCGGGTGAAGTCGCTGGTGCTGACCGATCTGTCCGACGGCATGCTGGCTCACAGCCGTGCGATCAATCCGGAGTGTGAGCACCATGTCGGCGACATGCGGACGCTGAGATTGCACCGCAACGCCTCCGCCGAGGCTACGGCAATCAGGCAGTTCGATGCCGTGTTCATCCACGATGCGATCAGTTACATGACCACCGAAGCCGACCTTGCGAAGGCGATGAAGACGGCCGCCGTACATTGCCGGCCGGGCGGGGTCGCGCTGTTTGCGCCGGACCACCTCCGCGAGTCCTTCAAGGCGTCCACCGACTGCGGCGGCGAGGACGGTGAGCATCGCGCGATGCGGTTTCTCGAGTGGGGATGGGATCCGAACCCCGATGACACCACCTGCATCACCGACTACACCTATGTGTTGCGGGACGCGGACGGCAGCGTGCAGGTGGTCCACGATCGGCACATCGAAGGCCTGTTCCCGCGCGAGACGTGGTTGCAACTGCTGCAGAACGCCGGCTTCGAGCCCACGGTTGTTCCGTTCGATCATTCCGAGCTGGAGCCGGGAGCATACGAGTTACTGGTATGCGTCAAGCCGCGCTCGTAATCTTCGTCGCCGCCATCACGGCGTGCGGCGGCACGCCGGAGAGCTCAACCGCGCCGACGCCCGCGCCGACGGGGCCACCCGTGCGCGTGCTCATGCTCACCGCCACCGCGGGCTTCAGGCACGACGCCATCGACACTGCCCGCACCGTGCTTGCGTCGCTGGCTCCTTCCGGCGGATTCACGGTTACCGCGACTGAAGATCTGACGCGATTTACTCCGGCGGGACTCGCCGACATCGACGTCATCATGTTCGCGCTGACGAGCGGCGAACTGCCGTTCACCGCCGCCGAACGCGCCGCCCTGATCGACGCGGTGAATGGCGGCAAGGGTTTCATCGGCATCCATAGCGCGACGGACACGCTCTACGAGTTTCCCGACTACGGGCGCCTGGTCGGCGCGTACTTCAGGGAGCATCCGTGGACCCAGCAAGGCCGGGTGATCGTCGAGGAACCGGCGCATCCCGCGGCGGGAATCGGCGACGCGTTCACCCTCGAGGAGGAGTTCTACACCTTCCGCGACAACCCGCGCGGGCGCGTGCAGGTGTTGATGCGACTCGACGCCGCCTCGGTCGGCGCTTCCGGCGACTTCCCGTTGGTGTGGGTCCAGTCGTTCGGCAACGGCCGTACCTACTACAACGCGCTCGGACATTTCCCGGCCACGTGGCGCGACACGCGTTTTCAAAGCCAGCTGACGGCAGCCATTCGATGGACCGCCGGCAGATGAAGAATACAAACACGAAGGGCACGAAGGACACGAAGCCGGCGCGGTTCATTTTGGCTGGCCTTCGGCTAGCCCTGCGGACGGGTAGAGATCGCGAGAAATGAGTCGGTGGATCACCGGGGACTCATTTCGTCGCGATCTCTTACCCGTCCTGCGGCGCGTAAGCGCCGCCAATGAACCGCGCGCAGCCGCTGTCTTCGTGTCTTCGTGTCTTCGTGTTCTTCGTGTTAAAAGACAGGCGTGTCAAGAATGGCAGCTGTGAAGGCTCTGTGCTTCTGTGTCTCTGTGGCGCTCTCGTCAGTGTCTCTGCAGGCGCAGGCGCCGGCGACGCTCTACGAGGGCGCACGCGTCATCGTCGGCGACGGCTCGCCCGCGATCGAGCAGGGCGCGATCCTCGTCGAGCGCGGTGTCATTGCCCAGGCCGGGCCCCGCGATACGGTGAAGGCGCCGGCAGACGCCCGGCGCATCGATCTGTCGGGCAAGACGGTGATGCCCACGCTGATTGCGACGCACGTGCATCCCGGCTTCCAGCGCGGCACCACGTACGTCGCCTCCAACTACACGCGCGATACGGTCATCGACGATCTCAACCGAGCGCTCTTCTTCGGGATCTCCGTCGCCCAGTCTCAAGGGATCGAAGCCGCCCGCGTGCTCGACGACATCCGTGCCGAGCAACAGCAAGGGAAGGTGCACACGGCAACGCTGCTCATCGCCGGACCTGGCATCGGTTCGCCGAACGCCGGGCCAGGTGGCGCCACTTACGCGGGGATCGCGTACGAGGTCACCACCGAGGCTGCCGCTCGCAAGGCCGTCCAGGAACTGGCCGCACGCAAGGTCGACATGGTCAAGATCTGGGTCGACGATCGCAACGGCCGCGCACCGAAGCTGCCGGCGCCGCTTTATCGCGCCATCATCGACGAGGCGCACGCGCGCGGGCTCCGCGTGAGTGCGCACGTGTTCTATCACGACGATGCGGTGGACCTCGTGGCCGCCGGCGTCGATGGCTTCGCGCATCTCGTTCGCGACAAGGTCATGGACGATGCGCTGATCGCGGCGATCGTCACACGCGGTGTCTACGTGATGGGCAACCTGTCGTTCCCGCGCCGCTCGACCTACGGCTCGGTGCCGGTCTGGCTTGCCGATGGCGATCCGATGATGCGGTTGCTCGCGTCGTCGGTGAGCGCCCCGGTGCTCGATCGCATGCGCGCGTATTTCTCGAAACGCGACCCGAAGGCGGTCGAGGCCGCGCACCAGCGCTATCGCATCCTCGAACAGAGCATCGCGAGGCTGAGCAAGGCCGGCGCGAAGCTGGTGCTCGGCGCCGACACCGGGCTCGAGGATCACCCATTCGGCATGGCCGAGCAGCTCGAACTGCAGGCGATGGTTGATGCCGGTATGACGCCGGCGCAGGGCATTGTCGCCGCCACGAGCCGCGCTGCCGAATTCTTGCGGTTGTCCAGCAAGGGCTCGCTCCGCCGCGGCTTCGACGCCGACCTCCTCGTCCTCGACGCCAACCCGCTCGACGACATTACCAACACGCGGCGTATCGCGCGCGTGATCCTGGGTGGTGTAGAGATCGATCGCGCCTCACTAGGGCAACACCTCCGAAAACACTGAGGATGACGGAGGACGCGGAGTCTGCCTCCGTGTTCTCCGTACTTCTCCGTGTCCTCGGGTGAGATAATGCACGCCCGAAGGGTTGCCAGTCAGAGACACTCATGCCACTGCCAGCGGATGCGCACATCGGGCAGGTCAGCCTCACGGTCCGCGATCTCGATCGCTCGTTGCTGTTCTACCGCGACGTGCTCGGATGTCGCGAAGCGACGCGCGACGGGCGGACGTCGCACCTGGCACCTGAAGGTGGCCGCACGCTGATCGAGCTGCACGAGCACAAGAGCGCGATCGCGAAACCCCGCCAGAGCGCAGGCCTGTATCACTTCGCGATCCTCGTCCCCTCGCGGCTCGCGCTCGGCCGCTCGCTGCGACGCCTCGTCGACAAGCGCCATCCGCTGACCGGCGCCTCGGATCACCTGGTGAGCGAAGCGTTGTATCTGGAAGATCCCGACGGGCTCGGTATCGAGATCTATCGCGATCGCCCGCGTGCGGAGTGGCGCGTGCACAACGGCCAGCTGGCCATGGCCACCGATCCGCTCGATCTGCAGGCGCTCTTCGATGAGCCGGGTGCCGATACGCCGTGGCAGGGGCTCGAGGCCGGCACGGTGATGGGACACGTGCACCTGCACGTGCCGCATCTCGATGCCGCCGAGGTGTTCTACGTCGAGCGCGTGGGCTTCGAGCCGACGGTCCGCGGCTATCCGGGTGCGTTGTTCGTCGCGGCCGGCGGATACCATCACCACCTCGGGCTGAACACGTGGACCGGCGTCGGCGCGCCGCCGCCACCTGAGCACGCGGTGGGCCTGCGATCATTCACGATCGAATCGAGTCAAGTCGAGCCGGCCGAGATCGTCGATGAGGCGACTGGAACCACCGTCTTCCTGTCACGTACGTAAACCGCGGAGGACACGGAGTCACGGAGGTAAGTCTTGGAAATGCCAGTGCTGCTCAGCGGCACTGGCGTTCAGAAAAGTATTTCTCCGTGTCTCCGTGCCCTCTGTGGCTAACGTCCGTGACAGCGTAAAATCGTGACCGAAGTGAAATTCCTGCTGGTTGCGGCCTTACTACTTCAGCAGCCCGTTGCCGAGCGCGAGGTGCAGCGTGTGGCCATGGCGGGGTGGACCGAGGCGCGGGCGCTGGCGCCGAAGGGCGGGGCCGTTGAGTTC
>JALDXK010000471.1:0-5272 GCA_032155105.1 Acidobacteriota bacterium | reverse complement strand
AACGTCCCGCCCCTACGAGTCCAGGTCTAAAGTCCGCCCAAGTCATTAACTCGCCAGTGATCGCGAGTTTCGGCGTGGTACGCCAGCGGCCGCGCGTGAAATCAGGGAACTCGACGGCGCGGCTGCGCTGGCCCGTTGAGCGAACACTGAGATCCACCACGGCGCTGAGCGCCGCGGCATCGTACACGTTCATGTCCGTCGGCTGCCCGGCACGCAGGCACTGGATCAACCGATAGTCCTCGATGTAATCCATGCCGCCGTGGCCGGCGCCGGCGGCCCGCTGTTCGATCGCGACCCACAGCGGATGATCGAATTCTTCGCGGACCGATGCCGCATCGATCCATCGGTGCGGTTCACCGCGACCCTCGATATACAGCCGGTTCGGATAACCCTGGAACATGCCTTTCGTGCCCTGCACCGTGTGAATGCGGCTGTACGGCCGCGGCAGGTTGGTGCAGTGCTGCACGACGATGGTGCGGCCGCGCGCGGTCTTGATCAGGCTGGTGTTGACGTCGCCCAGCACGAACTGCTCGCGCCGTTCCGGTGCATCCGCGGGGTAGTGTTCCCGGGCCCAGTCCTGCAGGCCGCGAGCCGGCCCGCTCATCGACACGAGATAGTCGAAGCGATCGCCGCGATTGATGTCGAGACAGTTCGCGATCGGTCCGAGACCGTGGGTCGGGTAGAGATTGCCATCGAGCTTGCGCGACCAGGCGCGGCGCCACAGGCCTTCGTCCTTCTTCTCGAACTTGATCTCGCGCAGGTCGTGCAGGTAGCCGCCCTCGGCGTGCAGCACCTCGCCAAACAGGCCCTTGCCAACGATGTTCAGGACCATCATTTCGGGACGGTCGTAGTTGCAGTTCTCCATCATCACGGCATGACGCGCGTGCTTCTCGGCGCTCTCGACGAGCGCCCAGCAGTCGTCCAGCGTCATGGCCGCCGGCACCTCGGTTGCCGCGTGCTTGCCCGCTTTCATGGCGGCGAGCATCACCGGCACGTGCCACTCCCACGGCGTGGCCGTGAACACCAGGTCGAGGTCCCCGGTTTCACAGAGCCGCTCAAAATCGCGCGGGCCGCGCGAGTAGGCAGTCGGCGATGGATGTCCGGCGGCGACGACCTGCCTCTGCGCCCACGACGTGCGCTCTTCGCGAACGTCGCAGACCGCGGTGATCCGGCAGCCCGGAATCTTCAGGAAATTCTCGAGATGCGATCCGCCCTGCAGCCCAACGCCAACCATGCCGATGCGCACGGTCGCGATCGGCGGGGCGGCTAGCGGCCCGGGCGCACGTTGCGCGGCGCCCTCAGGCCGCTCGGCGCCAATGGCCACCGCTGCGGCGGCTCCGCCGATCTTCATGAAGTCGCGCCGGTTCAGATTGCTCATGGTCAAGGCCTCAATACCAGTGTGGTCACCGTGGGTCCCGGGAGCAACGGCGTCGGATCGCCCATCAACCACGCGCGATACTGATCGCCATAGTGGGGCGAGAGCGGATGCCCGCTCTGTCCGGTCGGCACCTGCATGATGCCTTCGCTCTCGCGACCGGGCGACACCACCATGCGTTCCGACGGTCCCGTGCGGGGTGCGCTCGCGCGCGGCGTGTAGACGTCGCCTGGCAATGCATCGCCGGGCATGTTGAGGTAGCGGCCGAAGACTGGAATCGCCGACGCGAGCGGATGCACGATTTGCGCGCTGTTGGCCTCTCCCCACGTGCGTTCGCCGAGCGGCCGGCCGCCTTCGGTCAGCTCGGCGATCGCCGCATCGACGCCGGCGAACATCTGTTCATCCCAAGTCTTGTACTTCGGATTCAACAAATGAATTGGACGTTCGGTGACGATTTGCCACACGGGACCTTCGCCGCGCAGGGACCGTGAGTAATCAAATGCGGGATCGATGCCGCGTGCCGGCGCGGTGAGGGCGGTCATCACCTCGCGCACGAAAATGGTGCGGAAGGTGCGCACGAGACGGTAGGCGACGGAGTCGGGTGAGGCGCGGCCGGTCCACGTTGTTTCAATGAGGCGCCTGAATTCGTCTCGTGGGCGGGACTGACGTCCCGCCCCTGCGTTCGCAGGATTCTTCAGCGTATCCAGCAACAAACCGCGCCAGCGTTCGAGGAACAGCGCGCGATCCTCGAGCTGGATGCTGAGCATGTCCTGCGGCGTCGCAGCGTCGAGGCGCATCAAGCGATCGCGAATCAGTCGCGCGCGGATGCCGTCGGCGTAGCCGCCTTCACCGATCGTGGCGAGCATGGCGCCGTCGACGACCGGCGCATTGGCGGTCCAGATGCGGCCGTGTTCGGGATCGACGATGCGAGGGAACTCGGCAGCGGTGAGCGTGCCGTCCCAGCGATTCTTCCCGTCGGCCCACGATTCCGGCGTGAGGCCATCGTGACCGACGCGATTCGGGATCGTGCCGCCGATGATCCACGCGATGCGGCCGCTGCGATCGGCCATCGTCACGTTCTGGTTGGGAATGCCGAGCCCGGCGATTGCGGCCATCAGATCGTCGATGGTGCGCGCCCGCTCGGGCCGCGTGGTGTCGGCGGCGAGCGCGTCAGCGTCGTGCGCGATCCAGCGTTGCGCGTACTCGCGGCCGCGCGCGTCTTTCCAGACGACGGGACCCCAGATGGTCCAGCGCACCCGCACCGTCTTCGCCACGCCACCCTTGGCGGCGATGGTTTCCTCGAAGACGTCGAAGGGCCGCGGCCCATCGGGCGTGAGGTACTTCGCGGCATCGCGGGGATCGGGTTCGAGACGGACGAGATCGCTCCAGTCACCGCCGGTGTTGGTGAAGCCCCAGGCGACGTGGCCGTTACTGCCGACGACCATGCTCGGCAAGCCGGGCAACGTGACGCCGGTCGTGTGCTGGGTGGCGCCCGTTCGCAGCGGATCCGGAAATTTCAGCGACGCTCGATACCAGATGATCGGCACACCGATGGCCAGGTGCATGTCGTTGGCGATGAGGGCGGCGCCACTCTCAGTGTGAGAACCAGCGACTGCCCAATTATTTGACCCGATCGTGACCGCGACCTCAGGGTCACTCACTCCGAGGACACGGAGCAGTGCGGAATCCTCGACGCCGCCAGGGATACGGAGGTCACGGAGGGTGCGGTCACGGAGGGTGATTGCTTCGCGCCGGATGTCAAAAATCTCGGCGCTCGGGATCGCAGGCCGCGCGGTCGGCCCACCGAGGACAGGCGTATCCCACTCCGATCCCGTCGTCGCAAGAAACCGAAACATCGGCTCGGGCAAGGCGTCGCGCATGGCGCCCATCGTTTGCTCGAACAGGCCCTGGCGTCCTTGTAACGTGTTGAACATCGCCAGCACCGTGAGGATCGAGTCTTCCGGTTTCCAGGGTTCCGGCGTGGCGCGCAAGACGAGGTATTCGAACGGCGGCGCCTTCAGCGCCGCGAGGCCGGCGTTGACACCCTGGGCGTAGGCTTCGAGCACGCGGCGATATGGCGCATCCGTTTTCGCGAACGCACGTTCGGCGACGTCGCGGAAGCGGTGCACGCGAATGGCTTCATCCACTTCCATCGCGCGCGGACCGACGAGTCCCGACAACTCGCCGGCCGGCTGGCGGCGCTGCAGGTCCATCTGGAAAAACCGGTCCTGGGCGTGGAGGAAGCCGAGCCCGCGGGCAATGTCTTCGCGATTGCTGCCGTTGATGGTGGGAATGCCGAGCGCGTCGCGTTCGATGCGGACGCCGACGGCGAGCCCTGGGACCCGGGCCGTGCCGGCGAGTTGCGGCAGGCTGGCGCGCACCTGCGACCGGGCGTACACACCCCCGGCAATCACCAAAACCAGGGCGATTCCCAACGCGGACAGCAGGATCCGAAGAAGTTTCGTCACGGAGTTTTCGCTAATTATCGAAGCTTGGCACCAAATTAGCGACTTCACCAAATTCGCGAGTTCAATCGCAAGGCGCGGATCGCGGTGGCATATGGCGGTCGCATACGCTCGCTCCCATGATGCAAGATCATCTGGTGGGTTCCGGCCTCGACATGCGGTGGAAGGCGCTGGCGGCGCGCGATCGCGCGGCCGATGGCACGTTCGTCTACGCCGTGACTCGGTGTACTGCCGGCCAAGCTGTCCGAGCCGCCGGCCGCGGGCCGACCGGGTCCGCTTCTTCGACAGCACGGTCGATGCGCGCCAGGCCGGTTTTCGCGCCTGCAAACGCTGCCGGCCGGATACGGTCGATCTGGGCCAGCCTGGCGTCGAAGCCGTACGGCGCGCCTCCGCGTATCTCTCGACGCACGCGGATGAAACCGTGACGCTGGCCAACCTTGCGCGCGTGGCGTCGATGAGCCCGCATCACCTGCAGCGCCGTTTCAAGGCCATCGTCGGGCTCTCACCGCGTGAATACCAGTCCGCCCTCCGCGCCGGCCGGCTGCGCGCGAGCCTGCAAGACGGCCGCGACGTGACGTCGGCGATTTACGAGGCGGGTTACGGTTCTCCGAGCCGCGTCTACGAAGCGCCGCCGACGGGCAAGGGCATGACGCTGTCGAACTACCGACGTCATGGCGAGGGCATGCGCATCGCGTATTCGGTGGTGCCGAGCGAGATTGGCCGCGTGCTGGTGGCCGCGACCGAACACGGTGTGTGCGCAGTGAAGATTGGCGCGAACGAGGCGGCGCTCATCCAGGATCTGCGCCGCGAGTACTCCGCTGCGGAGATCGCTGAAACCGACGAACCGCGTGCGGAGTGGGTCACGGCGATCAGCGAGCACCTGCGCGGCGATCACCCCGCGCTCGACCTGCCGATCGACGTGCAGGCCACGGCGTTCCAATGGAAGGTATGGCGCGCCCTGCAGCGGATCCCGTATGGCGAGACCCGTGCCTATGCCGAGGTCGCCAAGGCGATCGGCAAGCCGAAGGCGGTCCGCGCCGTGGCCCGCGCCTGCGCCACCAATCCGGTATGCCTGGTCGTGCCCTGCCACCGGGTGTTGCCTTCGGCTGGCGGAACTGGCGGCTACCGCTGGGGCGCCCAGCGGAAGCAGACACTGCTGGATCGGGAAAAAGGCCGCGCAAAGCGAGGGGCGAAGTGACCAAAAGTTCACCCTTTGGCACGGACCCTTAGGCACTCTACGCACTGTACGCACCCTGAGGCACAGTAGTATTTAGCGTGCCCTCAACCCGTTACGGCATCTCGCCATGGCTGGATGCGGTTCCTGTAAAGAAACGGCCCGAATTTCCGTCTTTTCGTGGCGTCATCACGCACCCGGTGGTGATTGTCGGCGGCGGCATGTCGGGCGCGATGACCGCTTACGCCTGCGCGGCCG
>JALDXK010000470.1:0-5293 GCA_032155105.1 Acidobacteriota bacterium | reverse complement strand
GTTCAAGGCTTGACCTGGTTGCCTACGACCAAAGCCAGGGCGTAGAAACGGCTGCCAAGTTCGACTACGTTGAGGTGATTAGATAGGTCCTTGAATCAAGTGGGAAGTGCTGTATGTGCCAACGTCCTATGCCGTGTGCTCTGGTTGTGACAGTCATTCTGTTCGAGATTCTCTCGGCTCAGGGAGGGCGCTCGGTGTCGGTCACCGTACAGCCGCCGGCCGCGATTCAGATCGTGCTGTTTGCGGCGGGTGCGGACGGCAAGCCGCTGACGACGACCGATCAAACCGGGAAGGGTAGTTTCGACAGTTCCGCTGTGATGAACCTCGGCAACCTCGCAATCAACGAGGAGACCTGCAAGGACCGTCGCCGCGTGCTGCTCGTCGCGTCAAACGCCAAGGCACCCCAGAACCGCGAGTGCAAGACCACACAGCTTGGGACGTTCGCCGGGAGCAAGGACGTCGTGCTCACCGTCAGGTTGTCAGGCAGCTTCACGGCCGCAATTGGAGCGGTGCCCATCCCCGAGCCCCCGCCAGTTAAACCATCGACACCGCCAGTGCAACGGGCCGAGAGCGCTGCTTCGACACAGAAGCCAACAGCGGCCGTAACGAGTGCCGCCGCCGGATCATGCCCGCCGGGTGCGGGGATGATAGGGCCCAAGCTGGACCTGCCTGAGGGCGGCAAGTCGTTCGAGGAAGCGCCCGTGCTGTCGGAGTGTACCTATAGGGGGTTGAAGGACACCGAGGGAGGGGAGTGGAGATATTTCAAGGTGACAGTTGGCAACGGGCAGACGTTGAAGGTCACTGCCCGAACACGCGACTCGAACTTCGACACCCTTCGCAGGAGTCTCTACATTCGTTTGCACGGGCCTGACGGTGGAAGCGTTGCGGAGAAGGCGAGCAATCAGCCTAGTGCAATCTTCGAACTGGAGTACAAAGCCAAGGAGTCCGGTTTCGCGTATCTGGCCGTAGCCGATGTCGTCGGCAACGCCGCGCTTCGGATTTCTATTCAATGAAGCCGCCGGAACGCTCTGGGGTTAGCCATGTTTGGCTGCATCAGTCGGGCACATGTCATCGCATGACCGTCCCAGTACGTCGCGGATCTTTCAGGACGCGCTGACACTCAGCGGCGAGGATCGAGCCTCGTTCCTGAGCCAGGCCTGCGAAGGCGACCAGTCGCTTCGCGATCGCATCGAGCTCCTGCTGTCGAACGCCGCAGCCACTGCTTCCCAGGCACCCATACACACGTCTACCGATCAGCGTTCGAGGCAGGATTTCTCGGGAACCGCGCGGTTCGAGGTTCGCCGGCGCCTCGGGCAGGGTGGCTTCGGCACCGTCTACGAAGTCCTCGATCGCCAACGCGGCGTACCGGTGGCGCTGAAGCTTCTGCACGCCGACAATCCCACGGCTCTCTTCCGCTTCAAGCGCGAATTCCGCACGCTGGCCGATCTCACGCATCCGAATCTCATTGCGCTCGACGAGTTGTTCAGCGAAGGCGAGCGCTGGTTCTTCACGATGGAGCTGATTCGCGGGCAGCCGATCGTCGAGTACGTCAGGCACCCGCCGCCTCCTCGAGCCAGCCTCGACGAGCGTCTCGTCCGCGATGTCTTCAAGCAGCTGGTGAACGGTGTGGCCGCGATTCACGATCGAGGCATCGTGCACCGCGACATCAAGCCGTCCAACGTCCTGGTCAGTGAGCAGGGGCGCGTGGTCGTGCTCGACTTCGGCATCGCCACGGAGTTGACACTCGACGACGCATCCGTCTCGACGTTGTTGGGTACGCCTGCCTACATGGCGCCCGAGCAAGCCTGGGGAGACACACTGTCGCCAGCCTGCGATTGGTACAGCGTCGGAGTGATGTTGTATCAAGCGCTGACGGGACGCCTTCCATTCGCGGGTCCTGCGATCGAAATGCTGCTCGCCAAGCAGCACGCGCCACCGTTGCCAGATGGTCCATCAGTTGCGCCCGACCTGCTCGCGCTCAGCGTTGCGTTGCTCGAGCCCGATGCTGCCAGGCGGCCAAAGGGCCCGGAGGTGTCGTCGCGCGTACGAGGGCAACACCCTTTCATCGTCTCGACTCCAAAAGCCGATCCTTCCGGTCCGACACTGATTGGCCGCGACACGCATCTGCGCGCGTTGACCTCCGCTTTCGATGCGGCCAGTGGCGGGCGCTCGGTCGTCGTGTGCATGCCGGGGCGATCGGGTGTGGGCAAGTCGGCACTGATGCGCCGGTTCCTCAGCGACCTGCGCGAACGGCCGGATGGCCCCGTTGTCATTGCCGGGAGATGCCACGAGCGTGAGTGGGTCCCCTACAAGGCTGTTGATGGACTGGTCGATGGCCTGGCCAGATATCTCCAAAAACTGCCCGACATCGAGGCCGCACGCCGATTGCCACGAGACGCGCCGCTCTTGGCGCGTCTCTTTCCCGTGCTGTTGCACGTGCCGGAAATTGCCCGCGCGCAGAGTCGCGTCGTGGCTCCGCTCAATGCCCTCGAGCTTCGCCGCCTGGCCGCCACCGCGCTCCGCGAACTTCTCGTTCGCATCTCGGATCGAACCCCCCTCGTGCTCGGGATCGACGACCTGCAGTGGGGCGACCTGGACAGCGCGTCACTCTTGCAGGAGATGCTGCGCCTGCCCGATCCCCCTCCCCTCCTGCTCCTCCTGGCCTACCGCTCGGAAGACAGTCAGACACCGGTGGTGCGGACGCTCCGAGAGTGGTTGCTGAACGACGCCGCTCGTCGCGAAGTGCGGACGCTGGACGTCGAGGAGCTCACACCCGAACAGGCCTTCGATCTCGCACGACGCGAGCTGTCGGCGCGGGCGGATATTCCCCTCGAACGCTGCTCGGAGATCGCCCGCGAAGCGCGAGGTAACTCGTTCTTCGTCCATGAGCTCGTCCATCACACGCTCACAGTCGGTGGACCTGTGCGACTCGACTCGGTGATCCACGAGCGCGTTGGCGCACTACCGGCAACTGCACAGCGCTTACTGACCGCCATCGCCCTCAGCGCACAGCCGCTGACGGCCGCCGTCGCGGTCGCAGCTGCTGGCATCGACGACGACGGGCGAGACGCACTCCGAGTGCTGATCGCCAACCGACTGACACGTACGCACGAAGGAACACAGGTTCAGGAGCTCGAGCCGTATCACGATCGCATTCGCGAAGCGATCGCCGAAAGCCTCGACCCAGCGGCCGCGGCCGATTGGCATGCGAGACTCGCGGCCGCCTGGCAGCTCTCTGGAATCGTTCGCCCCGAAACGCTGGTGACGCACTTCCGTGCTGCCGGTGATGGTTCCTCCACAGTGCACTATGCCATCCGTGCTGCGGACGCCGCTGAACACGCACTGGCATTCCAGCGAGCCGCCTCGTACTATCGTTTGCTGCTCGAGGTGGACGACCCTTCGCAGAAGTCGCAATGGTACACACGCCTGGGCGACGCGCTCGCAAACGCTGGTCGCGGGAGGGACGCCGCCACCGCCTATCTCGACGCGCTGAAGGATGCGACGCCCGATACCGCCATCGAACTCGAGAGCCGCGCGGCCGAACAGTTGATCCGCGCCGGCTACCTCGATCAGGCCTCCAGGGTCCTGAACTCGTTGCTACCGCGAATCGGAATCAGGCCTGCCCGTACCGACGCCGGCGCATTCATCGGCCTTGTCGTCAGGCGACTGGCGCTGGCCGTACGCGGAACTCGTTTCCGCGAACGAAACGAACGTGACATCCCGCGAGACGTTCTGCGGCGCGTCGATGTCTTGTGGTCGATTGGGGCGCCGCTCAGTCTCGTTGAGCTGGCGCGTGGCAACAACCTTCACCTCCGGGCTACCCATCTGGTGCTGCGGTCTGGCGAACCCAGGCGAGTCGTTCGTGCACTGTCGACGCTGGCCTGTGCGTCGGCCATTGCCGGCCGCCGTGGCGATCAGCGCGCCATCACGATCCTGGCGCGCGCGCGCGAGGTTGCCACTCGCATCGGCGATCCGACCTCGATGGTGCAGACGGTGTTGGCAGAGGCCATCTGTCACAAGGTCGTCGGGCGCTGGGCGCTCGCGCGTGAGCACCTGGAGCGTGCCATCGAGCAACTGGCGCCACTGCCGCGCGTGCGCTGGGAGGTCGAAACGGCGCGCACGCTGTTGCACGACACTCTGTTTTGGATGGGCGACTGGAAGCGCTTGTTCAGCGAGATGCCGGCCCGGCGCCAGGAAGCCGAAGACTGCGGCGATTTGTACAGCGCCACACATGTCGCGGTGCGGCTCAACGCCATCGCGCTCCTCGCCGCCGACGCACCCGATCGGGCCCGTGTCGAGGCAACTGCCGGCATGGCCCGCTGGCCATCCCAGCGTTTCGATCTGCAGCATCGGTGGGAGATCTGTTCACTCCTCGAGGCCGATCTCTACTCCGGTCGCGCGGTCGATGCCTGGGATCGGCTCCGTGCCGCGTGGCCCCGCCTGCGATGGACGATGTATGCGTTTCAGAACGCCCGTATCGAGATGTGCTTCTTCCGCGCCCGTATCGCGCTGGCTCGCGCAGCCGACGGCGAGCCCCGCTATCTGGACAAGGCGGCCGCCGACGCCTCACGCCTCGAGCGCGAGCAGGCGGGATGGGCGAGTGCTCTGGCCAGGCTCGTGCGCGCCAGCGTGTGCGCGACGAGCGGCGATCGAAGCGGGGCCGTTTCGCAACTGGCGGCAGCGGAACGCGCGCTGCTTGAGACAGGCATGGCGCACTACGCTGCGGCGGCGCGCTACCGCCGGGGACAACTGCTCGACGACGACGAGGGTCGCGAGTTGCTGGCGGATGCGACACGCTTCTTCCAGGCACAGACCGTCGTGAATGTGCCACGAATCACGAATTTGCTCGCCCCAGGCCGTTGGTCGTGAACCCGTTTCACGGTCACAGGTCTGGCCCCCGCACGTTCGCCGCGCCGATGTTCAATCGGCCCGCCCGTGAACGTTTCCTTTTTGAGGGTCTTCTTGCGATGCGAGGATCGCCGTGTTCGATGATCTGCTCGGCCGCTGCCTCAGCGTCGATCTTGATGTAGCTCTTCTGGCCGGACCAGATTGCCGGAGTTGGACGTCATGTCAGTAGGTATCTTGAAACCTCGCTCCCTGCCCGGTATCAGCCTCGTCTGTCTGCTGACCTGCTTCGGCGAAGCACGTGGACAGCCGATATCTCATACAGGCCCGATCACGCGAGTCGCTGTCGATCCGGCCAACGGCGTTCTGGTCACTGCATCCGAGGACAAGAGCGTCCGCATCTGGGAGCTGTCGAGCGGGCGTGGGGTGCGCACCGTCGATGTGCCTT
>JALDXK010000469.1:0-5300 GCA_032155105.1 Acidobacteriota bacterium | reverse complement strand
CAGCCAGGACGCTGGGATCTGCCATCCGTACAGGGTCGACTCGACGACCGGTGTCGGCTGATTGACCGGCTGTGGGGCGAAAACCCCCTCACCCAGAGTCAGCTGGGTCACCTTGTCGGCGAAGATCGTGATCTTCGCGTGAATGTCGGCGCCAGGTTCGAACGCGCCCTTCGGCTTGCCGTCCTTCCCGACGCCGCGATCACCGGTGCGGACGCCCTTGACCCCGGGCAGCGCGAGGTACGGCGGCAACGTGTGGTCGGTGCCTGGTGCATACGACAGCAGTTCTTGCGGCGCATCGGCGTACAACACGCGTTGGCCCGGAAATCCCCAGAACAGGTCGACGCCGGCGGCCTCCACTTGCGCGGCCAGCCACTTCGTGAAGTGGCTGAGCGAGATGATGTAGTTGCCGTGATTCTGGAACGGCGGCGGCGTAATCGGCAGGCGGATCTTGCTCTCCTGCGTCAGGAAGTAGATGTTGTCGTTGTCGACCGGCGTGCCGAGCGGCGCGCCCTTCGACGCAAAATCGGGAACCAGGTCCTTCAGGGCGGAAGGGTCGAGCAGCGCCCCCGACAGCTGATGATGCCCGGGCTGGGGGCCTTTCTCGATCACCGCGACCGATAGCGGCTGGCCCTCTTTCTGCAGCTGCGAAAGCCGCAATGCCGCAGCGAGACCCGCGGGCCCCGCACCGACGATCAGGACATCGACTTCGAGTATCTCTCGGTTCATGTCAGGCCGCCCCCAGCACCGAAGTCTACGTGCCCTCAGGTCTTTTGCAATTCCGCAATAATGGCCGGCGCAAGTTCGAACAGGTCGCCCTGGATTCCGTAATCGGCGACCTCGAAGATCGGCGCCTCTGCATCCTTGTTAATCGCCACGATGGTGCGCGCACCCTTCATCCCGACAAGATGCTGAATCGCCCCAGAGATGCCGAGGGCAATATACAACTTCGGGGCCACGGTCTGGCCGGAACTGCCGATCTGCCGTTCCATGGGCAGCCAGCCGTTATCGCAGATCGGTCGTGAGGCGGCCAGTTCGGCACCGAACGCCTTGG
The DNA here is from genome assembly GCA_032155105.1 of Acidobacteriota bacterium. Lineage (GTDB taxonomy): Bacteria > Acidobacteriota > Vicinamibacteria > Vicinamibacterales > UBA2999 > 12-FULL-67-14b. Next base: position 4,249 of record JALDXK010000469.1, on the reverse strand, counting down.
CCAACTGCTCAGCAACCGCGATGTTCTCCTGCGACTTGATGCCACGGCCGACCGCGACAATGCGCTCGGCCTGCGACAAATCGACCGCTTGCTTGGCTTCCTGGAATGGCGCGTCAGGTGTCTGCCGCAACGTGTTCCCGTCGATGGTCACCGCCGCCGTGGTCACCGCCGCCGGCGCCGATCCTCGCTCGGCGGCGTCGGCGCGAAACGCGCCGATCTGGATCGAGATCAGGTGCGGGGCCGGTCCTTGCGGCACGACGTCGGCGGTGAGCTTGCCCTGGAACATCGGCCGCGAAAACGCGGCCGTGCCGCCGGACGACTTCACGCCGATCACGTCGGTGACCAGTGCGCGATCGAGACGCGTCGCCAGCGTGGCCGCGAAATCGCGCGTCTGGTAGGTGTGCGAGAAGAACACCATTGCCGGCGCGGTCTGCGCGATGACCTGCTGCAGCGCCTGCACGAACGCGTCCGGCGTGTAGTGGGCCAGCGCCGCATGATCCACCGCGATCACTTCAGCGACGGCCGCCTGCGCCAGCTCGCTCGCGGCGCCCGACACGTTGTGCCCGGGCACGGCAACCTTGATCGGCATCGCCCCGCCGGCGAGCTGCTGCGCCGCCGCAATGGCTTCCCAGCTGGCGCGATTGAGCTTGCCGTCTTTCTGTTCCGCCACAACGAGGATCACAGGACCCTCGCTTCCTCGCGCAGGCGCGCGACCAGTTCCTTGGCGGCTTCGGCGGGCGAACCGCCAATCATGACGGTCTGCTTGGCCTTCTGCGGCGCATACAGCGCGACGATCTTCTGCCGCGAACTGACGCTCCCCTCGGGTGCGGCCACTTTCGTAATCTCTTTCTTCTTCGCGGCCATGATGCCCTTGAGCGTGGCGTAGCGCAGCGTGTTGATGCCGCTCTGAATCGTGAGCAGTGCCGGCAGCGGCATCGAGACGTACTGGAACCAGCCGCCCTCCAGCTCGCGCTTCACCCGCAACGTCCCGGCTTTCTGATCGGTGCCCGCTGCGGCCACGTTCACTTCCATGATGATGGTCGAGTGCGGAATGCCGAGTTTCTCGGCGAGCACCGGGCCAAACTGCGCGTGGCCCTGGTCGTCGGACTGCAGGCCGGTGAGAATCAGGTCGAACTGCTGCTCCGCCATCGGCGGCGCGAGCGCCGCCGCGGCTGCGAAGGCATCGGCCGCACCCAACGCGTCGCCTTCGACGTGCAGCGCGCGATCGGCGCCGCGCGCCAGTGCTTCGCGGATCACTTGCTGCACGCGCGTCGGCCCCGCCGAGCACACCACGACTTCCCCGCCATGCTTCTCGCGCAGGCGCAGCCCTTCCTCGAGCGCGTAGGCGTCGGGCTCGTTCATCTCGTAGCTGACGTCCTGGTCGCGGACCCAGGTCTTGTCGTCATTCAGGCGGGGCTGCCACTCGCGGGTGGGGACTTGCTTGATGCAAACGGCGATCTTCACTTACTCCTCATATCTCTTGAATAGCAAAGCGCCGTTGGTGCCGCCGAACCCAAAGGAGTTCGACAGCGCGTACTCGATCTTCATCTCGCGTGCGGTGTTGGCCACGTAATCGAGATCGAGGCCTTCGTCGGGATGATGGAGATTGATCGTCGGCGCCGCTTTCTGGTGCCGCACCGACAGGGCGGTGATGCCGGCCTCGAGCCCGCCGGCCGCGCCGAGCAGGTGCCCGGTCATTGACTTGGTCGACGACACCGCCAGCCGCGAGGCGTGCTCACCAAAGGTGCGCTTGATCGCGGTGGTCTCGATGCGATCGTTGTGCGGCGTCGAGGTGCCGTGCGCGTTGATGTAGTCGACCTGGTCGGGACGGATGCCGGCGGAGTCGATCGCCGCCTTCATCACGCGGTAGGCACCATCGCCGTCTTCCGACGGCGCGGTCATGTGGTACGCGTCACCCGACATGCCGTAGCCGACCATCTCGGCATACATCGTCGCGCCGCGGCGCGTCGCCATCTCCAGCTCTTCGAGGATGACCATGCCGGCGCCTTCGCCGAGCACGAAGCCGTCCCGATCCTTGTCGAAGGGGCGGCTGGCCTGCGCCGGGTCGTCGTTACGCGTCGACAGTGCGCGGAGCGCCGCGAAGCCGCCGACGCCCATGTGGCACACCGCGGCTTCCGCGCCGCCGGCGATCATCGCGTCGGCCGCGCCGCGGCGGATGATCTCGTAGGAATCGCCGATCGCGTGCGCCGACGCCGTGCACGCGGTGCACGTCGCCAGGTTCGGGCCCTTGGCGCCGAAGCGAATCGACACCTGGCCCGCCGCGAGGTTGATGATGGCCGACGGAATGAAGAAGGGCGAAATCTTCCGGGGCCCGCCCTCGAGATAGGCGCTGTGCTGCTCCTCGATGGTGGTGAACCCGCCGATCCCCGAGCCGATGAATACGCCGATGCGCGGCCCCAACTCCGGTCCGATCGTCAGCCGGGCATCGTCCATCGCGTACTGCGCCGCGGCCACCGCGAACTGAATGAAGATGTCCATCTTCTTCAGTTCCTTCTTCTCGATGAACTGCAGCGGGTCGAAGTTCTTCACTTCGCCCGCGAACCGCGTCGAGAACGCCGAGGCGTCGAAACGCGTGATCGGGCCGATGCCGCTGGTGCCCGCGCACAACGCATCCCAGTTCGTCTGTGTGCCCATGCCGACCGGCGACACCAGACCCACGCCGGTCACTACGACTCGCCTGCTCACTTGACCTCCGCCCATTCGACTCGGCATTCCCGGCCGGGCGGCCGTGCATGCCTCGCGCCGGGTTACTTCTTCTTGGCGTGCGACTCGATGTAGTCGACAGCTTCCTTGACGCGCGTGATCTTCTCCGCTTCGTCGTCAGGAATCTCGATGCCGAACTCCTCCTCGAACGCCATCACGAGTTCGACGGTGTCGAGCGAATCGGCGCCCAGGTCGTCCACGAACGACGCATCCGGAGTCACTTCCTCTTCGTCGACGCCCAGCTGTTCCACGATAATGCTCTTCACCTTGTCGGCAACGGCCACGTGTCCCTCCTCACTTCCCTACATGTACATCCCGCCGTTGACGGCGAGAACCTGACCAGTAATATACGACGCCTCATCAGACGCCAGAAAACTTACCGCCGCGGCAATCTCCGCCGGCGTGCCCATCCGGCCAAGCGGAATCTGCGCGGACCAGTCCGTCTTGGCGTTGTCGGTGATCGCCTTGGTCATGTCGGTTTCGATGAGCCCCGGCGCGACCACGTTGACCGTCACCTGCCGCGACGCCACCTCGCGGGCCAGCGACTTGCAAAAGCCGATCAACCCGGCTTTCGACGCCGCGTAGTTGGCCTGGCCGGCGTTGCCCATCTGCCCGACCACGGAGCTGATCGCGACGATGCGGCCGGCACGCTGGCGAATCATCGGTTTCAGCGCTGCCTGGCACAACGTGAACGACGCAGTGAGATTCGTGGCGAGGACCTCGTCCCAGTCCGCGCGCTTCATCCGCAGCATCAACTGGTCGCGCGTGATGCCGGCATTGCTGACGAGGATGTCGAGCTTGCCGTGCTGCGCGATGGTGCCGGAGATGAGCGCCTCGACGGCGGCTGCATCGGTGACGTCCGCTGTCTCTGCGAATGCCTTGCCGCCGGCCGCGGTGATCGCAGCCGCGGTGGCCGCCGCGTTGGTGCCGCGCGCGACGCACACCACCGTGGCGCCGCCCGAGGCCAGCCGTTCGGCGATCGCGCGACCGATGCCACGTGACGCACCCGTGACGATCGCGATTTTTCCGTCGAAGGGTGTCAGGACAGTCTCTCTCAGGAAAGGGCCTCGATCGCCTCAAGGTCGGCGGGACCTTCGACGTTGTGAATGGCGGCCCCGGCAGCGATGCGCTTGATCATCCCACTCAATGCTTTTCCGGGCCCAGCTTCAACATAGCGGGTGACGCCTTCCGACGCAAGACGCCGCACCACGTCTTCCCACCGGACCGGCGACGACACCTGCTGGATCAACGCCTCGATCGACGCCGCCGCAGTGCGCTTCGGCGCCGCGTCGACGTTGGCCACTACCGGGATGCGCGGATCGCGCGACGGCACCGCGCGCAGCTCCGGCGCCAACCGCTCTTCTGCCGGTTTCATCAGCGCGCAATGGAAGGGCGCGCTCACCGGCAGCGGGATCGTGCGCTTGGCGCCAAGCGCCTTGGCGCGTTCGCTGGCCCGCGCCACCGCCGCGGCCGTGCCCGCGATCACGATCTGGCCGCCGCCGTTCAGGTTGGCCGGGCTCACCAC
>JALDXK010000468.1:0-5310 GCA_032155105.1 Acidobacteriota bacterium | reverse complement strand
GACCACCGCCGCGTCACCGTGGCGGCGATGTCGTCGCGGCACGTGACCTCTTTCGGGTACCAGGGTTTCATCCGGGCGTCGATGACGATGGGCGGCTCGTAGGCGACGTGATGGCGCACCACGCGCGCGGACGCCGAGTGGATGTCTGCGGCCGGCTCGAAACGCGTGAACGTGGTCCACAGGAAGTTCATCTCGCTCCTGGTGGCGCGGGCGGGCTCGTCGCTGACCACCACGAGCGGCCAGTTGGCGAACGCCGGATGCGCGGCAATGCGCGAGGGCGCCTGGGGATCCTCGGCGAACGGGCGCGCACCGACGACCAGGCAGCCGCCGCAGAAGACGCGCACGTCGGTCACGTCCGGCGGCGGCGGTGTTGACGGCGCAAAGCTCCGGGGCAAATCGCGGATCGGATCGCCAAGGCCGAGCCACACACCCTTCGAGCCTTCGTTCACGACCGGGCCCGTGTAATCCAGCGTGTCCATGGACAGGTTGGAGAACACGTACAGATCGGTTTGCGGATGCGTGCGGGCCAGCACGTGTTCGAGCGTGGCACGGAAGTCCTTTAGATCCACTACCCGATCGGTTAGGAGAATGAATTTGGTGAGCGACAGCTGGCCTTCACCGAGGATGCGGAAGGCGCTGGCCATGGCCTCGCGCTTGTAGCGCTGCTTGACCACCGCGCCGGCCAGCGAGTGATACCCCGTTTCCCCGTACGACCAGAGTTGCTCGACGGCCGGCATCACGAGCGGAAAGAGTGGCGCCAACAACTCCTGCAGCAGGTCGCCGATGAAGAAGTCCTCCTGCCGCGGCTTGCCAACCACCGTGGCCGGGTAGATCGCATCCTTGCGATGGGCCATCTGCGTGACGTCGAACACGGGATAGTCGTGCTGCAGCGAGTAATAGCCGTAGTGATCGCCGAACGGCCCTTCTGGCCGGCGCACCCGCGGCGCGACCTGGCCCATCAACGCGAACTCGGCAGACGCGATCAGCGGATGCGGATGTCCGTTCGGCGCCGCGACCTGCGGCAATCTCTCCCCCGCAATCAACGACGCGAGCATCAACTCCGGCACGTTCTCGGGCATGGGGGCGATCGCAGAAAGAATCAGCGCCGGCGGCCCGCCGAGAAACACGGTCAGCGGCAGCGCCTGGTTGTTCGCCTCGGCGCGCGCGTAGTGAAAGCCGCCGCCCTTGCCGATCTGCCAGTGCATCCCGGTCGATCGTCGGTCGTAGACCTGCATGCGGTACATGCCGAGGTTGTGGCCGGGCTTGTCGGGATGCTGCGTGTAGACGAGGGGGAACGTCACGAAGGGCCCGCCGTCCTCGGGCCAGCACGTGATCACCGGCAGGCGATCGAGGCGCACGTCCGAGGTCACCACGTCGCTCACCGGTCCGGACGCCAAACGCCTGGTGCCGACCTTCACCGCGTCGAGCGCCACGTCGCGGGCGCCCCACAACTTGGCGGGCGTCGGCGGCAACAGGGTTTCGGCGAGGTGCACGAGCCGCTTGATGAACCCCAGCGGCCGCGGCCCAAACGCCAGTTCGGCGCGGCGCGCGGTGCCGAACAGGTTGGTCACCAGCGGGAAATCCGCGCCCGTCACGTTGGTGAACAGCAGGGCGGGGCCGCCGGCCGCGATCACGCGGCGATGGATCTCGGCGGCCTCGAGCACCGGATCGACCGGCGCGGTGATTTCAACCAGTTCGCGGTCGCGCCTCAACTGGTCGAGGAAGGCGCGAAGATCAGGAAACGTCATGGAGGGCATATCCAATATGTGCCGGACACGGCTTCAACGCCAGTGCCGGCGCGGCACGGGGTGCGCTGCACGGTGACGGTTTCGGCGCGATGCGCCTCGGCATCGCGCTGGTACGGTGTGATGCGCACCGTATCGGTCGACGCCACGATGGCGCGTTCGTTGGCGAGAAAGGTCGTCGCATACGCCGTCCAGTAGTCCGATCGCGCGTAGCGAATCCCGTGGTCGACGAGGTACGACGCGAGGGCGCGCTGCGGGTAGCCTGGCGTGCGATACAAGTACTCGCGGGCCAGCTGCACGTGGCTGAACGCCGACACCGCCGCCCACGCCAGGACGGCGGCGACCATCATGCGCCTCAACGCGAGCCTCGACTCGTAGACGAAGTACAACGCGGTGACGCCCACACCAACGTACAGCATCAGCAGCGCGTAGCGAATCGTCCCCAGCTCGAGACGGCCGCATCGCGAGATCGCATAAGCGATGCCGGCCTGCAATCCGATCAACAGGAGAAACGTTCCGACCGCGGCAGGGCCTGCCCATACGGGCTTGCCGTCGCGAACGCTGATCCAGGCCACACGAATCAAGGCCGCCAGGAACAGGCCGCCGAGCACGGGCCAGAAGTACAGCGGCGTGCTCAGCGTGCTGCGCACCGCATGCTCCGACAACGGGTACTCGACGGAGGCAAACGGCACGCCAAGAAAGTGTCCGAACAGTCCCGACATCGCCGGGACGATCGATTCCGGCGCCATGCAGGCGCGAGAGGCCAGACCCGCAACACTGTCGGTGCCGCTGCCGCCGATGTCGACGGCAGTGCCCGGTCCAAACGGCGTCGAGAACAGGTACGCCGTGCGGACCACCTGCGTGACCGCGAGGTACCCGACCGCCGCGATCCCTACCGCGGCGAAGCGGGAGTAATTCAGCCGCCGATCGGCCAGCAGCGCGATGGCGAGAATGGCAGTCACCCCGTACGCGGTGAACTCGCGATGGATGAACCCGAACGCGAACATGAGCCCGAATGCCAACGGCCGATCGCGCAGCAGCCACAGCAGCAGCACATAGAGGAACGGTTCGGGATTGCCGCCGCCGGTCTCGATCAGTGAGCCCGACATGCCGGGCGGCGCGAGCACGAAGAACAACGCAGCCACCAACGCGAGCAGCGGGCGAAGACCACCATCGCGATGGAGAATCCACACCAGCAGCACAGCCGTGGCCGTGTTGACGAGGAGTACCGGCAGCTTCAGCACCGCAACGGATGGGCCAAACAGCGCAAACAGCGGCGCCGCAAGCCATGCCTGCACGGCGAGCATGTAGCGGTCGCCGTAAATGAAGATCGGGAACGCGCGGCCCTCGGCGATGTGCTTCGCCATCAGGCCGAACACCGCTTGATCGGAATCGAAGGACGCCTGCTCCCAGATCAGGAACACGGCGTTGCGGGCCAGCACCAGTGCCACCGCCAACGCTATTGCAATGGTGAACTCGCGATCCCGCATCCGGAATTGACGATAATACCTTCTTTAGTGAACCAGCCGTTCCACAGGCGGAAGGCGCCGGCCTGGGCCCCGCGCGCGATCATCGGCGCCGCCGGCCTCACCGCGTGGCTGCTGTACGTCACCGGCGCCGCCGGCATTGGCACCTCCGACCGCGATCACGTTTTCTCGCTGTCCGAACCGGCCTGGGCACAGTCCATGGTGGTGGCGCTCGACGTTCCCGCCGGCGCTCCGGCGTCGGCCTCGAGCCTGGGAGCGCGCGGCTCGATCGCGCTCGCCAAGGGACGCCGCAGCGCCACGCGCGACTTCGCCGCGGTGGCAACGGCGCTCGCGGTCGTGACGTTCGGCGCATGGCTGCTGACCGCCGGCCTCTCTCCGTTCCTGATTGGTCTCGTCATGTTGGCGATGTCGGTGAGCGCCATGTTCTGGGCGCGAGGCCTCTGGTGGACGGCGGGCACCCTGTCTCCCGCACTCGGGCTCGCGGCCGCGTGGTCGGTGTGGCGATGGCTCGACACCAATCGGCGCGGGTTCGCGATCGCCGCATTCCTTTTCGCGGCACTTGCCGTCACTGACGATGCCGCGTGGCTCGTGGTGCTTCCGGCGATCGGCGTGCTGATCTGGCAGCGATTGGCTGAGCCCAGCCGGGCGGCGCAGCGACGCCTGGCGATCGGCGCACTGGTTGTGATCAGCGCAGGTGCCGCCTGGCCGTTGATCACGCTTGCGAATGTCGCCGCCGCGATGGAGTGGGCGCGAATGACCGGCGCCACCCCTCCCGATGCCGTCACCCTGTGGTCGCACGCGGTGATGAGTCCCGGGCGAGGGTCCATGCGCACGCTGATCACGGACCTGGCGCGTGAGTTTACTCCGCTTGGCGTGGCGCTGGTCGCGATCGGTACGGCGACGCTGTGGCGCGCCACCAGCCATCGCGCGGCGATGTCCCTCGTCGTGACCGCATGGCTCGCCTCGTGCTTGTTGATGCCGCGATCGCGTTTCGAGCCCATCGCCGTTCCGCTCGCGATCTGCGGCTGGGCCGCCGTCGCCGTCGCGCTCGGATGGCTCTTACGGGCCGCACCGCCGCGCGCTGCCCGCGCAGTGGTGGTGGCCGTCGCCCTTGCGCTGATCGCGGAACCGGTGCTGACTCGAATGCGGCTGGCGGCGCTGGGGAAGGACCTGCCGTCGGAAGCGCGCGCCCGTGTTGCCGCAGACGTCCGCCTCGCGGATCTCCCGCCCGGTTCCGCGCTCATTGCCGAATCACGGCGCAGCGACGCCACGATCCTGCTGTCGTCTCGCCTAACCCGACAGCCGGCGCTGATCGTGCCGCAATCCATCGCAACCGTTGCGGCGGTTCAGGAGGAGCGGCCGGTGTTCGCGCTGCCACACGCGCGAGGGAACCTCGAGCGCGTGGGCTTCCTGTTCGAGCGCGTCTGGACCAGTAACACCCCGATCTCCGCGGTCGTCGGCTACGTGCCGTGCGTCGGCCTCGCTCCCACTGAATGGTCTGACGTATCGCTCCACCTGGCCGGCCGTTCCTTCAGCATCCACGGCGCACCCGGCGCCGCGCCCGGCGGCATCGTCTTGCGGCTCGCGGCCGCATCACCCCTCAAGGTGATGTCGATCGAGCCACGCAGCACCCCGTTCGAGATGAGCGAGGAGCCACGCGATCCCCGGGCGGACGGGGTTTCCGCGCTCGACCTCGCGGCGGCCAGGAGCGGCGTCACCACCGTGACCACGCTTCGAGTTCCCGAAACCGGGCGGCGTGATCCGGTGACCATTTATTTCGATGATGTACCGGCTGGCGCAGTGGCCACAGCGCAAGGCCCCACCGCTGCGATGCTGTGCCGCGGCGTCCAGCGAGATGCGCTGACGATCGCGCGGGCGCCGGCCGCGACGGCAGCCTTGCGCATGCAATCGGGAGCCCCGTTCGGTATCGGATGGCACACCGTCGAAGCCGACCCCGATTACTTCCGGTGGACCGCGGCACCGAGCGCCTCCGTTCACGTCACTATGGCGCAGCCGGGCCCGGTGCGCGTCACCATTACCGCCACCCCGGCCGCGCGGCCGGCGCACCCGCCCGGCGG
>JALDXK010000467.1:0-5317 GCA_032155105.1 Acidobacteriota bacterium | reverse complement strand
TCAGCAGGATCTCCCCCGCCCCGAGCTCACACCCACGCTGGACCCACTCGATCGCGTCCAGTCCGGCCGAGCGCCGGCCGCCGTGCGTGGTCACCTCGAACCCGCTCGGCTGATCCGCAGCGCGCCGTACGTCGACACCGTGCTTGCGGAGCTCGACGTTTACGTGAAGCGGGTCGAGGCTCTCAGGCGCCGGCCCATCTCACAGATCCATCTTGGCGGCGGCACGCCGACCTTCATGCCGCCGGAGGTGCTGGCCACGCTGCTGGACGGCATCGCCGCCCGCCTGCCGCTGCGCGCCGCCGGCTTCGAAGGCTCCGTCGAAGTCGATCCGCGCGTGACGACCCGGGCTCATCTCGCGTGTGTCGCTCGGGGTCCAGGACTTCGACACCGAGGTACTGCGGCTCGTCAACCGGCCGCAACCAAAAACGATCACCGCGGCGCTGTGCACCGCCGCCCGCGACGCCGGCTACGACTCGATCAACTTCGATCTGATCTACGGCCTGCCGGCGCAGAGCGCCGAGACCATGCGGGAGCTGGCCGATTCGGTCGTGGAGTTGCGGCCCGATCGCCTGGCGGTCTACAGTTTCGCGCGCGTGCCGTGGATCAAGCCGGCGCAGCGCAAGTTCAAGGACGAAGACGTCCCGGTTGGCGCCGCCAAGCGCGAGCTCTACGAGATTCTGCGCGTCCGGCTGCTGTCGGCCGGCTACCTCGAGGTCGGCCTCGATCACTTTGCGCTGCCGCACGACGCGCTCGCGATGTCCGCGGCGGCCGGCACGCTGCATCGTAATTTCATGGGCTACACCGATCGGCGCACCACCGCGCTGCTCGGGCTCGGCGTCAGCGCCATTTCCGAAACACCGGCGTGTTATCACCAGAACGAAAAGGTGATCACCGTCTACGAGCGCCGCGTCGCCGAGGGTGAGGTGCCGACGCTCCGAGGCCACATCCTCTCGGACGACGATCGGCATCGCGCCGACCTGATTCGGTCGTTGATGACCAGCGGCCGCGCGCCACTGACCGCCGCGGATCGTGACGCTGCGCGAGCCGAGCTTGCGGACCTGGTGCGCGACGGCGTCGTCGAGATCGGCGAGACCGAGTTGCGCATCCCCGCGAAAGGCCGGCCGTTCATTCGTAACATCGCCGCGTTCTTCGACACCTACCTGCGCAACGCGACCAAGGAAGGACCCGTCTACTCGCGCGCGATATGACACCGGCCCTGGGCGACGAAGCCTTGGCGAAGTCAGCCCGCGTCATCGGCGCCGGGCTGTCGGGCTTGGCCGCAGCCTGGCACCTCGCCGATCGCGGCTTCAGCGTCGCGGTCTGGGACCGCGCACCGCGGCCGGGCGGACTGCTGCACACCTTTGACACGCCACACGGCCTTGTCGAAACCGGCGCGAACGCATTCGTGTGGGACGCGGTCGTGGCGGAGTGGTTCACGCGGCTCGAGCTCCAGCCGGTGTTTCCCCTCGACACCAGCGCGCGGCGCTACATCTTCCGCAATGGCCGGCCGCGCCGGTGGCCGCTCTCGATTGGCGAATCGGCGGGGATGGCCGCGCGCCTCGGCATCGCCGCCGTCACGCGATCGATGGGCGCGCGCGACGGCGAGTCGATGGCGCGATGGGGCGATCGAGTCATCGGCGCCTCGGCCCGCGAGTGGCTGCTCGAGCCGGCGTTGCAAGGCGTCTACGCCGCGCCGGCGTCGGCGCTCTCCGCCGGCGCAATCTTCGGGGGCCGCAAGCGGGGACCGCGCCGCCTCGCCGCGCCGCCGCGTGGCATGGGCCAGTTTACCGATCGCCTGTTCGAACGCTTGCGCGATCGCGGCATCCGGTTCGAGTTCGACTGCGCCGTCGATCGGCTGGATGGTGATGTGCCAACGGTGATCGCGACCGACGCCGCATCAGCGGCGCGCCTCGTGGCGCCGCACGCGCCGCGCCTGTCCGACCGGCTGGCCCGCATCCGGCTGGCGCCACTCGTGACCGCGACGATGTTCTTTGCGCCCGACCGCGCCGACGTGCGCGGCTTCGGCGTGCTGTTTCCGCGTCAGTCCGGCGTACGCGCGCTCGGCGTCCTGCACAACACCGACATCTTCGCCGGCCGCGCGCGTGGTCGATCCGAAACGTGGATCGTCGGCGATCGCGGAGATCAACTGACGAGCCAGGAGGATGGCGATCTGCGGCACATGCTGGCCGACGATCGCCGGCGCCTCACCGGCCGCAACGACGACCCGCTGGCGACCTACATCACGCGCTGGCCGGCCGCGATTCCTGTCTACGATCAGAACGTCCTGGCGGCGGTGAATGAACTGCCGTCTCTTCCGCCGTGGCTCGCGCTGTCGGGCAACTATCTCGGGAAGATCGGTGTCGCCGCGCTGCTCGACTGCGCCGCCGCCGCTGCCGGGAAAGTGGCTCCGTAACCGCCCGGTTCGCAAGGACTTGCGCGGTGAACCGGGCCGGTGGAGGCGGCGATTGACCGCGTACTGGAGCTATGATGCGCCACATGCGTGGCCTTACTGCCGTCCTTTGTCTTGTCCTTGCTGCGCCCGCCTGGGCGCAAACGCCTCAACGACAAACCCAGGAAGACGATTACACGCGCTACGAGCTGCTCGCACCCGACAGCGCGCAGTTTCGCATCCTCTATGAAGTGTCGGCGACCACCGCCGGCGCGCCGTTCTTTTTCAATGCTATTCGCAAGGGCAGCATCGCCACCGATGAGCGCGTGGCCGACATGATGACGGGCCAGCCGCTCAAGTGGGAGATCGTGAGCGGTGCGCAGGCTCGCAAGGAAGGCCACCCGGCCGCCGACCTCGATACCGAATGGCTCAAGGTGTACCTGGCGCGGCCGGTGCCGAAAGGCGGCGAGGGCCGCGTGCTGATCGACAAGACCTACAAGGATGCGAAGAGTTACTACCGCGATGGCGACACGATCGTGTTCGATCGCTCGCTGGGCATTCGCCGCAACGCGGTCGTGTTGCCGGCAGGTTATCGCCTGATCTCGTGCAACGTGCCGTCGCAGGTGATGAGCACCGCCGATGGCCGCGTGATGATCACGTTCATGAATCCCGGGCCGGCGTCGGCGCCGTTGGTGATTCGCGCCAAGCCTGGCCTGGCGGCATTCACGCCGGCGGCGTCAACCGCCCGCGGCGCGCCGGCCACCGTGACGCTCGCGTCTCAGGTGGCGCGCCTGTCGGATCGCGCGCACCAGGACCGCGAGATCGTCTACTTTCCCAACGATCCGTCGACGCATTCGTTCAGCCTGTATCACGACTACACGGAGTCGAGACCTGGTGTTGGCCATTACTTCAACGTGGTGCGTGCCGGCAGCACGGTGTCGCATCCGTCGGCGGTGCTGCTCGACACGGGCGAATCGCTGAAGGTCGAGACGACGAGTGGCGCAGAGTTGAAGAAGCGCGGCCTCGACGCCGGCGAACCGGTGACCGACACGACCGAGATCGTGGTGATCAGTTTCCCGCCGATCAAGGAAGGTCAATCGGCGCGCCTGCGGATTACCGAAACCTATACCGATCCCAACCGCTACCTGCTGGAGGGTGACGAACTGGTGTGGGATCGCGCATTCGGACGTCCGCGGAACACGGTCGTCCTGCCGGCGGGATGGACGGTGGTGGCGAGTTCGATCCCGAGTACCATCACGCAAGATCCCGACGGCCGGCAGCGGCTGTCGTTCGAGAACAATCGTAACGACGACATCCAGGTGTTGATCCGCGCCAGGCGCGTGCAGTCGTAGGGTCGTTCCGCCGAAGCGCGAGAGCGCGAAGGCGGACGTCCCGCCCGAGGAACAACTCATGACCAAGTGGCTCGCAACGTCGTTGGTGGTGGCCGCGGCGCTCACGGCGCCGGCCGCGCAATCGCTCGATCCCATTTCAGCCGAGGACATCCTCAACGTCCGTACCGCGACGGTCCTGGACCTGAGCGATGACGGGCGACGCGTGGCGGTTGGCGTGCGCCGGCTTGCCGACAACGCGACCACCGATCACCGCCGCTATGGTGATCCCACCTACTTCGCGCCGTCGATGGTCGAGTTGGTGGTGATCGACACGGCCACCGGAGCCGCCGATCACGTCGGCAAAGGACTGCTGAACGTCCGGCAGGCGGCGTGGAACGCAACCGCGACCAGGCTCGCGTTGTTGACCGCGGCGGAAACCCCTGCCGGACTTCCGCTGACGACGCTGTGGGTCTACGACGTCGATCGCAAGGCATTGACGGAAGTGCCGCGTCAGGCCAGTGCCGGTGTTGCTGCCAACTCCGAGCTGTCCTGGACGCCGGACGGCGCGAAGCTGTTCGTCGCGCTCCGTAACCCGGACGACGACAAGTCGGCGCAGGCCTCCTTCAAGACGCTGGTCTCCGGTCCCATCGTCGTGCAGTCGTCGAAGCCGTTCCTGGATTGGGATGCGCTGAGCCGCGCCAACCGCAAGCGCGCGCTCGCCGAGATCGATCCGGCCACCGGCACCGCGACCGTCATGGTGCCGGCCGCCGCGATCACGAATTACCAGCTGGCCCGGGACGGTTCGTTTGTCACCTGGCTCGAAGATGGCACTGAGAAGACGAGCTACGACGTGATCTTCGGCACCGACAACGCCGCCAGGACCCTTGCTCGCGGCGGATCGGCGAAGACGATCCTCGACGCCAAGACGCTGAAGACCGCCACGCCGCGCTGGTCGGACGATCGGCGCACCCTCGCCTATGCGGAGAAGGGCGAGGTCTTCGTGCAGCGGATTGATGACGCGAAGCCGCGCTCGATCACCCCGAAGCCGAAGAAGGAGCCTGCCGATCCGCCACCCGCCGCCGGCGACGAGGAGGCCGAGTCGTTCGCGGTAGTGTCGTTTTCGCGCGACGGTTCGAAGCTGCTGTTGACGAGCAAGAAGGGCTGGTATGTGGCATCCGTCGTCGACGGCGCGCGCGACCGCGTGCTCACCCTCGACGACAAGAACGAAGATCGCAACCCCAGGTTGACCGCGGTGGATTGGACGCCGTCAGGTGATGCCATCCTCGTGCAGTACGGCGAACCTGATCGATGGGATCGCGGCCTGTCGCGCCTGGATGTCAAGACGCGCGCGTTGACGAGGCTCGCCCGCGACAACAGCGTGTATCAGGGCTTTCGCATGTCGCGCGATGGCCGCACCGTGATCTTCCAGAAGTCCGATGGCACTCGGCCCGCCGAGCTGTATGCCGCCGATGCCGGCTTCACCAACGTGCGCAAGCTCACCGACCTCAATCCGTGGATCGCGAAGAAGGCGTTGCCGGCTTCCGAGCTCGTGTCCTATCGCGACGCGGACGGCAAGGTGCTCTACGGCGTGCTGCGC
>JALDXK010000466.1:0-5321 GCA_032155105.1 Acidobacteriota bacterium | reverse complement strand
AATCGCCACCGAGGCCTGGAACGCGATCACCGCGTGCTTGCGATCGCGCCCCGACAAGGTATCAAGGCGGCGGGCCGCCTCGACGACGCGGCTGTAGACGCGCGGCGTTGCGATCTCCATCCGATCGACGGCGAGCAGCAGCGCGCGGTAGCGGCGGTAGCCGCCGAGCGCGATCATCACGTCGGTGCTGTCGCCCGCGCCGGCGTTGGGAAACACCGACTGCGCGAAGCGCACCATCTCGTAGCGATCGCGCCGTTCCTTCGCAGACACGCTCGCGACCTGTTGCGCAAGCCAGGCCAGCGTCACCGGCGCGGCCTCGTCGGCGCGGATCCCGACCATCGCGCGGCGCGAAAAATCATTGCCGCGATCGAACAGGTGTTCCCACAACTGGACCGCGTTCGGCGGCGCCACGCCGCCGCCCTCGAGGGCCACCTGCGACGTGACGATCGAGGGGTCGGTCATGTTGCGCAGGAAGGGATGATCCTCGAGCCGCCAGTTCGAATCCGCCGACCGGAAGGTCTGGTACAGCGCGCGCGTGTGCTCGAGCTGCAGGCCTGCGGGCGGCGCTCCGACGATCACCGCCTGACGCGACGCCGGCATCACCGCCATCGCATCGTAGAACCACGCCAGGCGTCCGCCGTCGCGGCTCAAGAGCGCGCGCAGGAACTCCGCGGGACGGGTGACCTTGCCCCCCGTCAACGCCTCCCAGATTGGTTCCATCGCCGGACCGCCGGGGACCGCCACCTTGTCGTTGTCGATCTCGAGGCTGCGGGCCGACACCCAGAAGGCGGCCGGGGCGGTCTTGGCGATCCAGCGCAGCAAGCCGCGATCGCGATCGAACAGCGAGCGGATCGACGCGTCGGTGTTCAGCGTGCCGGCGCAGACCAGCAGCACTGGTCGGTTCGAGATCAACAGCGCGAAGAGGTCGCCCTTGTTCTGTGGGGCGAGCAAATCGCGCCACGTGTCTGCCGTGAGCGGGACGGCAATCGTGATGGGTGGCGAGTCCACGTCCTCCGGCGGTGGATTTCCGGGGACGGACAGCGACGTGATGAAGCGGCGGGCGCTCGCCGCGCGCTCGGCGGCGCTGCCGCCCTGGCTGAACATGCTGCGGGCGAGCACGGCAATCGCCGATCCGCGCTCTTCCGGGCGCAATCCCAGCATTTCGAACGTCGCCGTGCCCCCGGTGACTGGCAGATCGAAGAAGCCAGGGACTGGCGTCCGTTCGTCGGCGCTTGCCAGCACCAACAGCGCGACAATCAGCAGGCGGCTCAAGGCCACAACTTATACTTCAAACCCTTGGCCGTCCGATCCCGTCAAAGCCAACACGGTCCACCACTAACGGGCACGGACACCCATAGGCAAATACCGCACCATGCACATTTTCGACATTCTTCGACAGGATCTGCGCCTCGCGGTCAGGAGCCTGCTTCGCGCTCCCGCGTTTGCGATCGTGACGATTCTCACGCTGGCGCTCGGCATCGGCGCCAACACGGCGATCTTTTCGATCGTCAACGGCGTGATCCTGCGTCCGCTCAGCTATCCAAAGCCGGAACAGCTGATGTACCTGACCACACAGTTTCCGGCGTTCGGGTTCGATCAGTTCTGGGTCTCGCCCCCGGAATATTTCGAGTTCCGCGACATGACCCAGTCGTTCTCCGCGGTGGGCGCCTATACCACCGGCGAGGTGAACCTCACCGCCGGCGATCGTCCGCTGCGCGTCCGCGCCGCGTCTGTCGATGATCGGCTGCTCACGGCTCTCGGTGTCCAGCCGATCGCCGGCCGCCTCTTCTCCGCGGGTGAAACGGATGTGATTCCGCCGCCCAATCCGACCGGTCCCGTGCCGCAGCCCGCGATCTGCATCCTCTCGCACGAGCTGTGGCAAACGGCGTTCGGCGGACGGCAGAACGTGATTGGCGAGATGGTTGAGATCAACGGCGTGCGCCGGGAAGTCATCGGCATCATGCCGCCGGGCGCGGACGTGATGGACAACCGCACCGAGATCTGGATGCCGATTGGCCTCAATCCAAACAACCGCCAGAATCGGGGTTCCCACTTCCTGTTCCTGGTCGGCCGCCTCAAGGATGGCGCGACGCCCGAATCGGCGCAGTCGGAGCTCGGCACGCTGATTCAGACCTGGGGCGAGCGCACCGGCGTCAAGAACCACGTGTTCGCACCGCCGCCGCCACCCGACGCGCCACGGACCGCCGCCAATGCCGGCGCCGGGCACGTGCTTCAGATGCATCCGGTGCAGGACCAGATCATCGGCAATGCCAGCCGCGCGATCTGGGTGCTGCAGGCCGCGGTGGGCTTCGTGCTGCTGATCGCGTGCGCCAACCTGGCGAACCTGATGCTGGCGCGGGCCGAAACGCGTCATCGCGAGTTCGCGGTGCGCACCGCGCTCGGCGCAGGCCGCGGGCGCCTGGTGCGGCAGTTCATGACCGAAGGCGTGCTGCTCTCGATCATCGGCGGCGTGCTTGGCCTGCTGCTGGCGCGCGCCGGCGTGCAGACGTTGATTCGCGTCTACCCGAGCAGCCTGCCGCGCACGGCTGAAGTGACCGTGGACCCGATCGTGCTGCTGTTCACGCTCGGCATTTCGCTGCTGACCGGCGTGGTCTTTGGCCTCGCGCCGTTGATGCACACGCGCGTCAAGGGGCTCGCCCTCGCGCTCAAGGAAGGCGGCGCGAAGGGCGCCACCGGCGCGGCGCGTCACCACATTCGCCGCGGCCTCGTGATGGCGGAAGTCGCGCTCGCGGTGATGCTCGTGATCGGCGCCGGGTTGCTGATCCGCACCGTCTACAACCTCGCCACGGTCGACGCGGGGTTCGATCGCTCGCGCCTCGTCACGTTCCAGATGTCGTTGCCCGTTGCGAACTATCCGCAGCAGGCGCAGCGCGCGCAGCTCTTCCAGCGGCTACTCGAGAAGTTCCGCGGCGTCGCCGGCGTGCAGGGCGCGAGCGCCATGTCGGGCCTGCCGCCGAACCGTCCGCTCAATGCCAACGACACCGACATCGGCAACTACACGGCGCCGCCCGAAGGGCCGTTCGAGAACGTCGACTACTACCAGGGCGTGATGACCCATTACTTCGAGACGATGGGTATTCCGATCGTGCAGGGCCGGGGCTTCCTGCCCAGCGACGCGGTGTCGGGCCCGGTCGTCGTCGTCAACGAGGCGCTCGTCAACACGTTCTGGAAGGATCGCAACCCGATCGGCCAGACGGTGAAGCCGGGCTTCGGGCCGTTCGCGCAGGTGCCGGAGTTCACAGTGATCGGCGTGGCGAAGGATGTGAAGCAGGGCGGCGTCGACAAGAAGACCGGCACCGAGCTCTACTTCCTCGTCGATCAAACCGCACTGTTGCCGCCGCCGGTGACCAATGCGCCGATCACGATCAACATGGTGCTGCGTACCTCGCTGCCGCCGGCCACGCTGCGCACAACGGTCGAAGGCATCGTGCGCGAGGCGGATCCGTCCGTGCCGATCGTGCGGCTGCGCGACATGGATGGCGTGTTCGAGGAATCGATCCGGCGTCCGCGGCTGCTCGCGCAACTGCTCGGCGGCTTTGCCGGCCTCGCGCTGCTGCTCGCGGCGATCGGCACCTACGGCGTGCTGTCCTACATGGTTGCCGAACGCCGGCGCGAGATCGGCATCCGCATGGCGCTCGGCGCCGATCAAACCAGCGTCCTTGGCCAGGTGATGAAGCAAGGCCTCATGCTGACGACCATCGGGATCGTAGTGGGTCTCGCCGGCGCATTCGCGCTGAACCGGCTGATCTCGTCTCTGCTCTTCGGCGTCCAACCGACCGACACCACGACCGTGATCGCCGTGGTCGCGACGATCACGCTGGTGGCATCGGTGGCATGCCTACTGCCCGCGTGGCGCGCATCGCGGGTGGACCCGAATGTGGTGTTAAGAGACGACTAGAGATACTTCCGAGGACACGGAGGAGTACGGAGAACACGGAGGCTGGTCGAGGACACGGAGGAGTGGCTAGCTGATGACACGGAGGAGTGGCTAGCCGAGACACGGAGGAGTGGCTAGCCGAGACACGGAAGCTGTCTGTGTACTCTCCGTGCCCTCCGTACTTCTCCGTGTTCTCGTGGAGTATCATCGCGGCCAATGCACCGACGAACAGCTTTACACCTCGGCGGATTGGCCGCGTTGGGATTCCTCGCCGAGGGGTGCGCCAAGGTCGCGCGACCGCAAATGGCGCCGGCGCGGCCGCCGGTGCGCCTGCCGCCCGTGCACGCGTCGTGGGATCGCGTCATCCGCACCACCATCGGTCTCCGCCCTCATCGTCCATCGGGCTTCGTGCTGAAGGCCGACACGCTCGATGGCAAGACGGTGATTCACAACTTCGGGCACGGCGGCGCCGGCATGTCGCTGTCCTGGGGCACCGGCTCGATGGCCGCCGACATGGCGGTGGCGCACAGCGAGCGTCGCGCCGCCGTGATGGGATCAGGCGTGGTCGGCCTCACGTCGGCGCGCGAACTGCAGCGGCGCGGCTTCGACGTCACCATTTACGCCGCCACCGTTCCTCCCGACACCACGTCGAACATGTCGCTGGCGGGCTTCACGCCGACCTCGGGTCTCGTGCAGTTCAGCAGCCGCACGCCTGAATGGGAGGCGCAGTTTCGCGAGGCGGTGCAGATCGCCTATCGCCGCCTCCAGTTGCTGGTCGGCCCGAAGTACGGCATCTCCTGGATCATGAACTACGCGCCGACCGACAACGAGCAGGCCGGCCGCGGTAGCAACGTGCTGATGCCCGACAGCATCCCCAACCCTCGCGTCATCCTCCAGCCCGGGGAGCATCCGTTCCCGATGAAGTACGCGATTGAGCGGCCGGAAATGCGCATCGAGCCGTCGATCTATCTCGACGCGCTGATGACCGACTTCTTGTTATGGGGAGGCAAGGTGGTGATCCGGAAATTCGAGACGCCCCGCGACGTGGCGGCGCTCAGCGAGAACGTGATCGTGAATTGCACCGGCCTCGGCTCGAAGGCCTTGTTCAACGATCCGGAGCTGGTGCCGCTGAAGGGACAGCTGACCGTCCTGGTGCCGCAGACCGAGATCAATTACTCGACCAGCGGCGGCGCCCGGGCGCCGGTGACGCCCGAGGCCGGCTTCATTCACATGATGCCGCGCTCCGACGGCATCGTGCTCGGCGGCACGTCGCTGCGCGACGACTGGACGCTCGAGGTGAACGAGAAGGAACGGCAGCGGATCGTCGAAGCCCACATCGAGCTGTTCAACCTGATGCGGGCTGAAAAAAAGTACGTAGGGGCGGGTCTTCCACCTTCGCGCACAGCGCTACGGTGGACAGGTC
>JALDXK010000465.1:0-5327 GCA_032155105.1 Acidobacteriota bacterium | reverse complement strand
GTGATCGAGAGCATCGAAGGCGAGCTGGATCTCAGGGACTACAAGGACGAATACCAGGAAGGCCTGCGCGCGATCATCGACGCGAAGGTCGCCGGCGAGGAGATCGTCGAGCCCGCCGACGTCGAGGCGCCGCCCAAGGTGGTGGACCTGATGGAAGCGCTCCGCAGGAGCCTCGACCAGGTCAGTTCGGGGAAGAAGAAGACGGCCAAGGCCGAGCCCGCGGCGGGCAAGAAAGTCACGCCGATCAAGGCGGCCAAGAACGGCTCGGCGAAGAAGCGGAAAGCAAGCTAATTTGTTGACGCCCCTCGGGCGTCGACGGGGAGGTTGGGATGGCGACTAAAGCGGTGTGGGGCAGCTACAGGCCCAAGTCAGAACCGGATCGCGAAGCCAGTCCGGCGGCACCAGCCACACGAACGCAAGGATGGCGACGACCCAGACGTCATAGGGCAACGTCGCCCGTTCGTCGCGCCAGAAGAAGAACCGCGCGAAGATCCCCTCCGGCATCGGCTTGTTGTTCAGCGCCAGGTAGGTGTAGTGAATGCGGTTGCTGACGGTGACGATCGACAGCACCAGCAACACCCACAGCACCGCGGCCATGCGATCGGTGAAGGCGCCGATCATGAACAGCACGATCCGCTCGGGCCGCTCCATGAATCCCACCTTGCACTTCTCGATTAGCGACTCGGCGCGGGCCCGCGCGTAGCTGATCATGATCGAGAAGATCAGCGCCAGCGTGGCGATCAGCACGTAGCCGTTGCGGCCCAGCTCCGCGTAGAGCCAGATCAGCCCGGTGAACAGCGCGAGGTCCGAGAAGCGATCGAGCGTCGAGTCCCAGAACGCGCCGAACTGCGACTGCGTGCCGGTGATGTGCGCCACCTTGCCATCGATGAAGTCGAAGATGTTGGCGGCGATCATGATCGCGCCGGCCAGGACGAACTGATCCATCGCCAGCGCAAAGGCGGCGACGATGTTGATCAGCACGCCGATGAGCGTCAGGACGTTGGGATGGATGCCAAGGGCCACCGACACATTGATGACGGCCCGCAGGGGGAGCATGCAGACGGCGCCGATGGCGCCAGTGAAGGTCATGTGCGGCGACCAGCGTACCCGATGCCTCCTGCAGCTTCAAGGTAACGGCGGCGTCAACTTGCGGTAGCCTACCAGGTTGGAGGATCCGTATGCGCCGCTTGCAATTGACCTTGGGGTGTTGTTGCGCCCTTCTGCTGTTCCTGCCCACCACGCCCGCTGCCGCCCAGGAAACCACCGCCACCCTCACCGGGATCGTGGCCGACCAGAGCGGCGGGGTGCTGCCCGGCGTCGTCGTCTCCGCCAGGCACGTCCCGACGGGGCGCGTCTTCGAAATGACCACTGGAACCGAGGGGGCCTACCTGATCCCCTTGCTGCCGATTGGCGCCTACGAAGTGACGTTTACGCTGGCTGGCTTCCAGCCCCGCACCGTCCGCGGCGTGGTCCTGGCCGTCAACGATCGCGCGCGCGTCGACGCCACGCTGGCCACCGGCGGGGTCTCTGAAGTCGTCGAGGTGACCGGACAAACGCTGGTGCAGACCACCACCGCGGTGCAGAACCTGATTGATTCGAGGCAGGTCCAGGAACTGCCGATCAACAACCGCAATTTCGCCAAGCTGGCCGAACTGGCGCCGGGCGTCTCGAGCGACCTCGCCGACGAGGTCGGCGTCGGGTTGACCAGCACGATGAACCTGTCGGTGAACGGCGCGCGGCGCAACGCCGTCAACTGGCTCGTCGACGGCGTCATGAACGTCGACGTCGGCAGCAACATCACCCTGCTTTCGACGCCGACGCTCGAGTCGATCGAGCAGTTCAAGATCATCACCTCCAGCTACGCCGCCGAGTGGCCTCGCTCTGGCGGCGGCATCATCAACGTCGTCACCAAGTCCGGCACCAGCCGGTTCTCAGGCAGCGCCTACGAGTTCTTCCGCAACGATTCGCTCAACAGCAACTCGTATTTCCGCAAGCAGAGCACCGACCCGGCGATTCGCGACAGCGCCCCTGATCTCGAGTACAACAACTTCGGCTTCACCGTCGGCGGACCGGCGCTGCCGTCGAAGGATCGGCTGTACTTCTTCTTCTCAGAGGAGTTCCGGCGCATCAACCGCGCGCCGGGCTCGTTGACGGCCACCGTGCCGAACCCGGAATGGCTGAACGATTCAGCCAGTCCCAACTACGTGCCGCCGGCCGAGCGCGATCCCAACGCGGTGCGGCTGTTGTCTGGTTATCCCGCCCCGAACCTTCCGCCGCTTGCGCCGGGTGCGGTGGGCCGCTACCAGGTCACATCGCCGAACATCAACAACACGCGCCAGGAAGTGCTACGCGTCGACTTCGACTGGAGCTCGACGCAGCGCATCTGGGGGCGCTACACGCACGATCTCAGCGAAACGCGCGAGCTGGGCGGCCTCTTTTTCAACACCCCGATCCCGGGCGTCGCGGGCACCGACACCAGCATACCCGGACAAGTCGCGGCGTTGGGCTTGCGCAGCATCATCGGCAGCAACAAGGTCAACGAGCTGAATTACCACTTCAGCAGCAATAACATCAGCACCGAGCCCGCCGAGGACGTGCGCAACACCCGTGAGGCATACGGCGTCACGATTCCCGAGGTCTTCCCAGAGAACAACGCCGGCCTGATCCCGGTGATCGACGTTACCGGCCTGAGCACGCTGGGCGCCAACCAGTTGTTCCGGATCCAGTACATCAATCATTCGTTCACCGATAACTTCACGTGGCAGCGCGGCAATCACGCCTTCAAGATGGGTGGCCTCGCCAGCTTCGAGCAGAAGAACGAGAACGCGGCCAGCCGCAGCCAGGGCGGGTTCTCGTTTGTCGCCACCACCGGCGCAGCCACCGCCTTCCAGAACTTCATGCGCGGCAACGCCAACGCGAGCTGCACCGGCTGCAGCTATACCGAGGCCGAGCGCGACATCGACTTGAACCTGCGCTTCAACCGCTTCGAGTTCTACGCGCAAGACACGTGGCGGCCCACCGCGCGGCTCACTGTCGACTACGGCTTGCGCTATTCGCTCTATCCGCCGATCACCGACAAGAACAACCAGCTGGTCACCTTCGATCCGTCGGTGTACAGCGCCGCCGCCGCGCCGCCGTTCGCCAATGCCACGGGCACGCTGATCGACCGGACGCAGGGCAACCTGCTCGTCGGGGTGATCCAGGGCGGCGTCAACTCGCCGTACGGCGATGCCATCTACGCCATGCAGAAGAACAGCTGGCAGCCGCGCGCCGGCCTCGCGTATGACCTGGCGGGCGACGGCGATACGGTGCTGCGCAGCGCCTTCGGCATCTACTACGACCAGCCGCTGGTCGGCATCTTCGAACAGAACTCGTTCACGATGCCGCCGGTCGTCAACAACGTGACCTTCACCAACGCGACGCTGTCGAATCCGGCAAGTGGGCAGACGCCGACGACCACCGGCGTGCGCACGATCATCGCCAGCGGCACCGACTTCAAGAACCCGCGCACCACCCAGTGGAACGTGGGCGTGACGCGCCGCTTCGCCAGCCGCGTCATGGGTGAGGTCAGCTACGTCGGCAGCCACGGCGAGAACCTGATTCGCCCGACCGACATCAACTATCCCGATCCGGTCGCCGTCGTGGCGCTGCAGAACAGCGTGGCGGGCGCGGTGAACCCAGTCCGCCCCTACCAGTCGTATGGGGCGATCACGTTCCGCGAGACCACGGCGCGGTCGAACTATCACGGCCTGCTGACCAGCGCCAAGGCCGAATTCGGGTCTACCGGAAGCGTGACGCTCAACTACACGTTGAGCCGCAACCAGACCGACGCCACCAACGATCGCGACGGCGTCGACATCCCGCAGAATCCGGCGGACCCGGATGCCGATTACGCGGACGCTCGCACCGATCGGCGCCACATTTTCAACGCCAGCTTCGTCTACGAGCTGCCGTTCTTCCGCAACGCCGGCGCGGTGTCGAAGGCCATCCTGGGTGGATGGCAGCTCGCCGGCATCGTCAATATCTCGTCGGGACAGCCGGTGTCGCGCATCCTGGTCAACAGCGACACCTTCCGTCGCGGTGTCTTTGCGGACCTCGTCGGCGATCCAGAGGCGGGCGAGCGCTTCGTGAACGGCATCCCGTACTGGTTCAACCCGGATGCGTTCCTGCCGCCGGCGGCGGGCACGTTTGGCAACTCCGGCCGCGCGCCGTTCCGCCAGCCGGGACGCCACCAGTGGGACATCAACTTCTCGAAGAACTTCTATCCCACCGAGACGATCCGGCTGCAGTTCCGGGCCGAGTTCATCAACGCTTTCGATCAGCGGCAGTGGCTGGCCGATCCGAACGTCGCCGGCCTCGACAACACCTGCACGAACTTGAACACGGCCTGCAACGTGCCCGCTGATCGCTTCGGCCAGGCCATCGCGACCCGCGCCGCGCGGGAGATTCAGTTGGGACTCAAGCTGTACTGGTAATGACGTCGATCTCGGATCTCAGATTTTCGATTGCAGATTTATTTTCAGATCGACCAATCGACACATAAATCTGAGATCTGCAATCTGAGATCTGAGATCGACAGACGGCTAACGCGTCCGTCCTGGCGCAGGCGTTAGCCGTAGGAGTTCGCCTTGCTTGTCGTCCGTCACTGCCAGAATTGCCCCGTCGGAGGCCTGCAGTACGTCCCGCATGCGGCGGCCCATGTTGAGGCGTTCCTCGTTCTTCAGCTTTCCGCCGTCGAGCGTCAGGCGGATGATCGCCTGCGACGACAGCCCGCCCGCGATCAGGTCGCCCTTCCACGGAAACATCGAGCCGTCGTAGAACATCGCCCCTGACGGCGAGATCACCGGCGTCCAGGATTTCACAGGGGCTTGGAACTCCTTGCGCGTGTGGTGGTCGGGAATGGTCGACTTGTCGTAATTGTCGCCATTGCTGACCACCGGCCATCCGTAGTTCGCGCCGCGCTGCACCATGTTCAGCTCGTCGCCGCCCAACGGTCCCATCTCGAGAATCCACAGCTGGCCGGACGGGTGCACGGCGGCTGCCAGCGGGTTGCGATGGCCCATCGACCACACCTCCTCGCGCGCGCCGCTCTTGCCCACGTTGGGGTTGTCCTTCGGGATTGATCCGTCCGTGTTGATACGGATCACCTTGCCGAGGCTCGCGTTGGGATCCTGCGCGGGATCGAAACGCATGCGGTCCCCAGACGTGATGAAGAGCGTGCCGTCCTTGCCGAAGGCCATCCTGAGGGCGAAGTGACCGCGGCCGATCGTCTTCGGCGTTTGCCTCCAGATCACTTTCAGATCCTTCAGCTGGTTACGGTCGAGGGT
>JALDXK010000464.1:0-5328 GCA_032155105.1 Acidobacteriota bacterium | reverse complement strand
ACTGAAAACGGTGCGGCCGCGTTTGATCACCTTGCCGACCACGGGGCCGCCGACGCGGAGCAAGTCGGTCAGCATCCCCGACACCATCACCGCGTCGAATTGCTTGCCGGCTTCGAGGCTGCCGATCGTGTCGGCGCGGTCGATGGACGCGGCGGCGTTGAGCGTTGCGGCGATCAGGGCTTCCTCGAGCGTCAGGTTCATGCCGAAGCACGCCAGCGTCATCGCAAACGGCATCGAGGTGGTGAACCCCCCGCCGGGATTGAGGTCCGACGCCAGCGCCACCGGCACGCCGTGATCGATCAGCATGCGCGCCGGGGCGTAGCGGCCCAGCTTCAGAAAGAACGCCGCGGACGGCAACAGCGTCGCGACGACGTTCGTGTCGGCGAGCATCCGCGCGTGATGCTCGTCGACGAAGATCAGGTGATCCGCCGATCGCGCGCCCACCTCCGCGGCGACCCGCGCACCGCCGCTCAACGCGAGCTCGTCGGCGTGAATGCGGGCCTTGAGGCCGTGCCGCTGCCCGGCCTCGAGAATCGCGTGTGACTCGCCGGGGGTGAACACGCCCTGCTCGCAGAACACGTCGCACCATTCGGCGGTGCCGTCGGCGGCGATCGCGGGAATCATCTCCTCGATGACGAGGCGCACGTACTCCGGACGCCGGCCGCGGTACTCGACCGGCACTTCATGCGCGCCCATGAAGGTGGCGGTCAGGTCGATCGGCTGGCCGGCCGACAACGTCTTGATAGCGCGGAGCATCCGCCGCTCGGCCTCGAGTTCCAGGCCGTAGCCGCTCTTGGCTTCCGCGGTGGTGGTGCCGTAGGCGAGCATCTCGGACAGCCGGTTGCGCCCCAGGTCCACCAGTTCGTGTTCGGTGGCCGCGCGCGTGGCCGCCACCGTCTTGACGATGCCGCCACCGGAGGCGGCGATCTCCGCGTAGGAGGCGCCGGCGAGACGGCGGCGCAGCTCATCGCGGCGGTCGCCCGCGAACACCAGATGGGTGTGCGGATCGACGAAGCCCGGCACCACCGTGCAGCCTTCGCCGTCGATCACTTCGGCCTGCGGGGTGAGCGTGAGGGTCTTCGACGCGTCGGCCGCCGATCCGACGAACACGATGCGGCCTTCGAAGCCGGCCACCGAGGCATTGGGGAGGGCGTGAATGTCACGTTGCTCGGCGCCGCGGCGCGGGCCAGGCCCGGCGCACGTGGCCACGAGATCGGCGTTGTCGATCAGGAAATCAGCCTGCACCTGCCAACAGTCTATCCAGTACCGCCGCGCGATTCATGCTAGACACGCGCACGCGCTTCGATCGCGAGCGCTCACCGGCAGCGATGGTGACGTCGCGTTTCGGAAGGTGCAGGGTGCGCGCGATGAGGGCGATGAGCTCGTCGTTGGCGGCGCCGTCGACGGGCGCCGCGGCCAGCCGCACGAGCAGGGCGCCGTCGCGGAGCCCTGCGAATTCCGAGCGGCCGGCGCGCGGGATCACCCGCACGTCGATCGTCCCGGCGAGGTCATCAGCCGACCTGGGTGCTGACCTTGGGCGCGTCATCCGCGGCGACCGGCGATGCGGTCGGCGCCGGCTCCACGGCGCGCGGCCGGTGCAGCAGCACGCGGTCTTCGCGGGCGCGCGTGTCCTGATCGCGGATGAATTCGAGCGTGGTCGTGAGCGTCCGCACCAGCGCCTCGATGTCGTTCTCGACCTCGCGCCGCTTCATGCGCAGGCCGTCGATCTCGCGCTGCACGTCGTCGAGGCGCGTCTGCGCCTTCTGCAGCAGCAGGTCGGCGCGGCCTTCGGCCTCGCGAATGATGATCCCGGCTTCGTTCTGCGCCTGCTCCCGGATGTCGTCGGCGAGCTTCTGCGCGGTGAGCAGCGTGTTGCGCAGGTTGCGCTCCTGGCCGCGATGCTCGCCGAGCACGGCGTCGAGCTTCGCGACGTCCTGGCGCAGCCGGTCGTTCTCGCGCAGCGCGTTCTCGTAGTCGTCGGCGACTTCGAGCATGAAGGCCTGGACCTCGCCGCGGTCGTACCCGCGCATCACGGTCTGGAAACGCTGCTGCCGGAGATCGATCGGTGTGACTTTCATGATTCGCTTATGTGATTCGAAATTCGTTAGTCGTTCTTGGCGTAGTTCCGGTCGCCAAATATCGCCGTTCCCACCCGGACCATTGTCGCGCCTTCTTCGACGGCCACCTCGAAATCGTGGCTCATGCCCATCGACAACTCGCGCAGCCGTTCGGTCGGCACGCCGGCGTCGAGCAGCCGGTCGCGAACCCCTCGCAGCCGGGCGAACCACGGCCGCGCGTCTTCCGGGTTTTCGGCCATCGGCGGCAGGAGCATCAGGCCCACCGTCCGGACCCCCGTGCAGCCGGCCGCGGCGTCGAAAATGCCGGGTACCTCGGCTTCAGGCGCCCCGAACTTGGTATCTTCCAGCGCCAAATCCACTTGGACCATGGCCTCGACGGTCCGTCCCGCACCAACGGCCGCTTGCTCGATTTTCCTGAGCAATTCCACGCTATCGATGGCGTGGATGACGTGCACCGCCTCGGTGGCTTTCTTGGCTTTGTTCGACTGCAGGTGGCCGAGCAGGTGCCAGCGCAAAGTCGTATCGGCTGACTGTGCAATTTTCTGCAGGGCTTCCTGGACCTTGTTTTCGCCGAAGTCGCGCTGCCCGGCCTCGGCCGCGGCGCGGATGGCATCGATGGGATGGGTCTTGGAAACAGCGATCAGGCAGATGTCGCCGGGATTTCGACCGCCGCGCCCGGCCGCGTCCGCGATCTTCTCGCGAACAACGGCCAGTCGCTGCGGTATTTCGAGATACACGTGGACTTGGGACTTGGGACCTGGGTCTTGGGCAAGACCCAAGACTCAAGCCCCAAGACAACCTTATTTCTTCAGTTGAGCGACGATGCCCTTGGCCTGCGTCGCGTACTGGCCGTCTGGCGCGAGCTTCAAATAGGTCTCGAACATGCTGACCGCTTCGGTGAGCTGGCCGCCGTTGAGCATCGCCATCCCGAGCTGAAAGTGCGCGTCGGCGTGCGACGGGTTCAGTTTGATCGTCTCCTCGAACTTCGCCTTCGCTTCCGCGGCCTTGCCCTGGTTCCACAGGATGATGCCCTGGTTGAAGGTGGCGTCGGCGCTACCCGAGCCGCCGCCCAACGTCGCCGCCTTTGCGCTCATCGCCGCTGCTTCCTCGAACCGCTTCTGGTTGTTGTAGAGCGTCGACAGTGCGTTGAGCGCTTCGGCGTAATCGCCCTTCACTTCGAGCGCCTTCTTCCACGCCTCTTCCGCGGCCTTCTCGTCCTTCTTCGCCATGTGGGCGACGCCGATGTTGAAGTGGCAGTCGAAGCAGCTCGGCGCGAGCGCCAGTGCGGCGTTGAACTTTGCAATCGCCTCGTCGTGATTACCGGAGCGGCTCGCGGCCACGCCCTCGTCGAATGCCTTCTTCAACTCCGCGGCCTTGGCGGCGTCGTTGGCTGCCGTGGTCGGCACGAGCACGATGGTCATCTCCGCGACGCGGCCGAGGCTCACTTTCGTGTCGGCGCTGGCGGAGCCGATTTTCGGGTCGGTGGCGGTCACGCGGTAGCCGCCGCTTTCCGTCAGCAACTGGATGAACTCGCCGCGCTTGTCGGTCTTGGTCTGCAGCTTGCGGTTCACGCCGCCAAGCGCTTCGATGGTGATGGCCACGCCGACCATCGGCTCCTTGTTGGCGCCTATCACCTTGCCCTTGATCATGGTCGACTGCGCGAATGCCGCGGACGCAAGGCCGGCGAGCATCACGAGCGCTGCCGCGGTACGGGTAAGAAACGTCTTGGTCATGTGCTGCTTGCCCTCGATAAAGAGTCTACGTCAGCTCGAAAAAAACCGCCTCACCGACTCCAGGTCGTAGGTGATCGGCGCCGGCGGAAACGAGTCCAGAAACCGGCGGCCATAATTCATCGTTCGCAGCCGAGGATCAAGTACAGCGAGAACCCCTCGGTCCGTCCGGTGACGGATGAGCCGGCCGAGGCCCTGCAGCATGGCGAGGATCGCCAGCGGCACCTGGTAGTCCTGGAACGCATCCCCGCCATCGTTGAGGATCGCTTCGATCCTCGCCGCGGTGATGGGGTCGCCGGGTGAGGCAAAGGGCAGTTTGTCGATCACGACGCAACTCAGTTGCTCGCCCACCACGTCCACGCCTTGCCAGAAAGACGACGTGGCAAAGAGCACGGCGTGCGGCGTCGAACGGAACTGATCGAGCAGCACCGTCCGAGGCGCACTGCCCTGCACGAGCATCGGATACGGCAGTTCGCGCTCGATCCGATCGCGCACCGACCGCAGCATCGAATAGCTCGTGAACAGGACAAACGCCCGCCCTTGGGAGCGGGTCACCAGCTCGTAGACTTCGCGCGCCACCGCATCCGCGAACTCCGGCGACTTCGGCGACGGCATCTTGCGCGGCAGGTACAGCAGCGCCTGTTGCGAGAAATCGAACTCGGACGGCACCCGGAGGCTCTCCGCGTCTGGCACGCCGAGACGGCCCTTGACGTACTCGAAGGAGCCTTCGACCGTGAGCGTGGCGGAGGTCATCACCGTGGCGCGCATGCGGTCGAACAGCATCTCGCGGATGATCGCCGACACGTCGATCGGCGCGGCGCGCAGGAACACGCCGCGGTTTCTCGTCTCGAGGAAATAGACGAAGCCGGGATCGGAGGCCTCGAGGAGGAAGCGCAGGTGATCGCGCAGTTCGGCGGCGCGCCGCGACAGGGTGGCGGCATCCTCGTTGATCTGCGCGCCCGCTTCCTCGGTGCCGGCCTTGCGTTGCATCGAGTCGGCGAACGTGTCGAGCGAGGTTTCGAGCGCGAGCCCCTGGTCGACGATGTCGCCGAACCAGTCGGGCCCGATGCGGAGCCGCTCCTCGAATCCGCCTGTCCTGAGCGAAGGGTTGGGACCGTGGTCCCAACTCTGAGTCGAAGGGCGGGAATGGCGGGCCATCTGCAGCGATCCGAAGAACGCGTGCGAGTGCTCGTCGATGTGCGCGATCTGATGACGCAGCGTCGAATCCTCGTCGGCCACCTCGCCGAGGTTCACCGCGCGCTCCGCGTCGCGCACGAGGTCGGCGACGCGATAGTTGCTCACCGCGATGCCGAAATACTGCGTGG
Source organism: Acidobacteriota bacterium (assembly GCA_032155105.1). Classification (GTDB taxonomy): domain Bacteria; phylum Acidobacteriota; class Vicinamibacteria; order Vicinamibacterales; family UBA2999; genus 12-FULL-67-14b. Next base: position 195 of record JALDXK010000464.1, on the reverse strand, counting down.
CCACGTCCTCGAGCTGGTGCGCCTCGTCCACCACGGTGTAATGGCAATCAGGGATCACTTCGCCGTAGGTGCTCTGCCGCACCGAGGCGTCCGCGCAGAGCAGGTGGTGATTGACGATCACCACGTCCGATTCGGCGGCCCGCTGGCGCATCTTCGTGACGTAACAGTCGCGATACTGCGGACACTCGGTGCCCA
>JALDXK010000463.1:0-5344 GCA_032155105.1 Acidobacteriota bacterium | reverse complement strand
GCATCCCGATGTCGCTCACGGCCACCATCGTCGGCATCGTGCCCAACATCCGCCAGCGCGACATCCAGCTGCCCGACCCCGACCCCATTGCCTACTTGCCGTTCCGCACCGATCCGCGCGGATTCATGACGCTGCTGGTGCGCAGCCAGGGCGATCCGCGGGCGATGACGCCGATCCTGCGCGAGGAAGTGCGCGCCATCGACGCCGACCTGCCGCTGTTCGGTATCCGCACCCTCGACGAGAGTCTCGCGCAGCAGCGCTGGCCGTTCCGGATTTTCGGCACCATGTTCGCGATCTTCGCGTTGATTGCGCTGACGTTGTCGGCCGTCGGCCTGTATGCGGTCACCGCCTATGCGGTGTCGCAGCGCACGCAGGAGATCGGGATCCGCATGGCCCTCGGCGCCCAAGGCGACCAGGTGTCGTGGCTGTTCCTGCGGCGATCGTTCGTACAGCTGGCGATCGGCTTGACCATTGGCATCGCCGGCGCCTTCGGCGTCGGCCAGTTGTTCGCCAGCACGCAACTGCTGGTCCAGAACAGCCCTCGCGATCCGATCACGATCGGCGGCATCGCGATGCTGCTCCTGGTGGTGGCCATCGCGGCGAGCGTACTGCCGGCGAAACGAGCCACCAAACTCGATCCCTTACACGCGCTGCGCCGCGACTAGGCCACAGACTAAACACCGATTAGACACCGATGGGTGACATCGTGGCGGCGATCAATCCCGTCACGTTCGCGACAGCGAAGCTGAGGCCCTTCAGATTCTTCTCGGGCGGCACGCCGGGAATCGGACGCGGAAAGCCGGACGCGTAGAACACCGGCGCGCTGCCCAGTCGCATCGTCACGCGGCACTCGTCGCGCGGCACCGACCAGTCGAGCAGCACCGGCCACACACCGCGAATCGACCCGGGAAGCCAGCGCACACCATCCTGCTCGCCGGCGGCGACCACGATCGTCCCCGACGCGACCGCCCGCAGGACGACGCGCTCCAGCACGTCCTCGTGATCGGCGTTGGTGGTGCCCAGGCTCAAGTTGATGATGTGCGCGCCCTGGTCCAGCGCGCGCTCGCAGGCGGAGACGAGGGCCGGTCCGGTGGCCGCAAGCTCTCGATCGAACACCTTGATCGCCAGGATCTCTGCACCGGGAGCCTTCTCGCGAATCACTGCGGTCACGGCGGTGCCGTGGCCAAGCCGGTCGACATAATCGTCGTGCACCTGGCCGGCATCGTCGATGCCGAGGCCGCCGAATACTCCACCGACATGAGGATGCGTGGCATGCACCCCGCTGTCGATGACGGCGATGCGCACCGCGCGCGTGGTCATGCTTCGACGCCGGCGCCGCGATCCGGGGCGCCCGCGCCGCGGACGTTGCGTAGCGGGGTGTCACGATCGATCTCGAAAAGGCGCGCGAACGCGTCGGAACGCACCGCCAATTCCTGCGGCGGACCAGCATCCACGACGCGGGCGCCTTCGAGGACCACCACGTGATCGGCGGCCATCGCGACTTCTCGCCGGTGAGTGATCAGAATCGTCGTGCGCCCGCGCATCACGGCCTGGTAGCCCTGGATGACCTGGCGCTGCGCCACGGAATCGAGTGCCGCGGTCGGCTCGTCCATCACGAGCACCGCGGGATCGGCGAGGAACGCGCGCGCCAGGGCGACACGCTGGCGCTCGCCGGCCGACAGGGCGAGGCCACGCTCACCGACCACCGTGGCATAACCGAGCGGCAGCCGCTCGATGAACGCGGCAATGCCGGCCGCTTCGGCGGCGTGTCGCACCTGATCAGCCGTGGCGCCGGGCCGCACGTAGCGGAGGTTCTCCTCGATGGTCGCGTGCAGCAGCGTCGGCTCCTGCTCGACCAGCACGACGTGGCGGCGCACGCTGTCGAGCGTGAAGCCGCGGAGATCCTGGCCGTCGAATCGAACCATGCCGTGATCGGGATCGAGCAGCCGCGTGGCCAGGTACGCAAGCGTCGACTTGCCGACACCGCTGCCGCCAACCAGCGCGACGGTGGCGCCGGCGCGCGCGACGAACGACACCTCGTCCAGCACGCGCGTGTCCCGATCCGTGGCGAGCGTCACGGCGTCGAAGGCCAGCTCTCCGCGGGGCGACGCGATCGGTGTGGCACCGGCAGCTTCGACGACATCGATCGGCGCATCGAGAATCTCGCGCACGCGCGACCACGAGACTCGCGCCGTGGCCAGGCTCGCGTAGAGGCCCATCAGCGCCTGGGCCGGCGCGAACACGCGCATCTGGTAGGCGAGAAACGCGCCCATCGTGCCAAGCGTGAGCGTGCCCTCGATGACGCGCAGGCCGCCATAGAAGAACGCGATCGCCGAGCCAATCGACAGCACGGTCCCCGGCAGGCCGCCCGCAAAATACGTCACCCGCTGCATCCGCATCAGGGCGTCGATGAAGCCGGTGTTCAAGCCGCGAAACCGATCCTGTTCGCGCTGCTGCGCGTTCGAGGAGACGACGAGGGAGGTGGCCTGCAGGGTTTCGATCAGGAAGCTGCCAATGTCGGCGCTCTTCTGCCGCAGCTCGGCGACGCGGCTTTCCAGCATCCGCCGGTAATAGGCGAGGGCGATGAGGCTGATCGGCAGCGGCAACAGCGCGATTGCCGCGAGCTGCCAGTCGAGCCAGATCATCATGACGAGGCTACCGACCAGGAACAACACGTTGCCGACCCACGCCAGCGCCGCCTCCGCGGCCACGCGCTGGATCTCGCTGATGTCGTTGTTGAGGCGCGACACGATGTCGCCGAGCCGCGTGCGCGCGTAGTAGCGCGGCGACAGCCGCTGCAGGTGCGCGTACAGCGACAGGCGCATGTCGAACAGGATTTCCGCGGACACGCGCGTGTAGCGCAAGCCGCTGATCACATTCAGGACGAAGCCGAACACACCGAGGCCGATAAACCACCCGACGATCCGCCGCAGGGCATCCAAATCGCGGCCGACGAGCGCGCGGTCGATCAGATCCTTGGAAAGATAGGGAATGACCAGCGTCGTGGCGGTGCTGATCAGGCTGATGACGAGGACGAGGACCAGCCGCCGCCAGTACGGCACGAGGTACGCAAAGGCGCGGCGGTCCATCGACCCTTACGTACGCGGCAGTATGAACAGGCTCGTCGTCTGATCGGCGTTCATCTCGATGGTGCGCAGCTTCTTGTAGCTCGCGGCGTCGTAGACGTCGATGGTCGCGCCGGCGACGTAGATGTAGAGCAGACGGCCGTTGGACGACACGCGCAGCCCCATGCGGGGCCGGCCCTCGAACGGCGTGCGATTGAGCAGCTTGCGCTGCTCCACGTCGAACGCCCAGAACTCGTAGCGGCCGATCTGCTGCATCAACCCGTAGCCGCGCTTGCGATCCGGCGACAGCGCGAAGCTCATGCCCTCGGCCGGACCAATCGGCGTGAAGTCGATGCTCTTGGCAACGAGGTTGACGCGGCCGAGGCCCATGATGCGGCGCCCGTGCACGGGATCCTGGACCGTGAACAGCCCGGTGAAGAACCCGGGATCCTCGTTGAAGTCGTCGACCGATCCGAAATTGACGCGGCCCAATCCCGGCTCGAGCGGCCGGCTCAGCGCCCACGTGTCGACCTCGGTGAAGTTCGTGGTCTCGAGGATCAGCACGTCGTCTCCGAAGAAGTAGAGCAGCTTGCCGTCGGGCGAGAACCGGATGTTGACGAATTCGCGCTCTTCGCCGCGGGGCCACGGGATGGTCCGGGTGACCTTGTTCTGTGCGAGATCGTACAGCTGCATGGTGATGTCGCCGATCTCCCAGCGATCGATCTGCCTGGTGGCTGAGCGGGTCAGCAGGATCAGGAACCGTTCGAGCGGATCGACCTGCAAGCCGCGGATCCGCACCTTCTTGTTGCCCTCGCTGAGGGTGAAGTTCGACAACGACGCGCGCGTGGCGATGTCGACGATCTCGATCTTCTCCAGCGTAGCGTCGAGCACGTAGAACTTCTTGCGCGACTGCGACAAGGTCAGCGAGCGCGGGATACCGGTCTTCAACTTGATGTCGGCGACCATCGTCTCGGACTTCTCGTCGAAGATCTGGATGTTGCCGGAGTAGGTGCCGATGTACATCAGGTGGTCGCCACCGGAGGTGGCCACCTGCGGCGACGGCGTCTGCGCGCCGAGACTGACCGCGCCGACGACGACGCCGAGGGCGGCGAGCCAGGCACGTGCGTGGGTCCGCGTCATCATTTCTTCTTCTCGTCGGGGAAGATGAGATCGATCTTGCGCCAGTCCTTCTGTGCCGCGGCGCATTTCGCCGTCCAATCAGGCGCGTGGTTCAACTGGTCGGGCACCTGTGCCGGCCAGAAGCAGCCCATGTGGCAGTCGAACAGGTCGCGCTCGACGGGCTGACACAAGCCGGCGGTGCCGCCGTTGCGGTCGGCCTCCCATCCCGGCGCGAACACCAGCGAGCAGCCGTGCGGGATGTGTGGCTCGGGTTGCTGCGGCGGGCCGCCCTGCTGAAGGGCAACGACGTCTCGTGACGCGCCGTCGAGGCGCGCGGCGTCTCGGGCGGTGGCGTCGAGGGTTGCGCTTTCAATACGCGCGGCTTTCCGATTGATGGGTGTCAGGTGCTTCATGAGACCTTCTCCGGAACCTCATCGTCATCGAACTGGCGCAGGAACCCCGGGTTGCGTTCCGCCAGCTCGCCGTAAATTTCGAGACAGGTGTGCGTCCAGCCGCGAATCCACTCGCAGTAGTGCAGGTTGGGGCGCGTAGTCGAGCCGTAGCGCGTGTGCGCTTCGTGATAACAGCCACCGGCGCAGATCGGCCGCGCCCAGCACGTCTGGCAATCGGTCTTGTTCGAGACGTGGTGCGAATCGAGAAACTGCTGCTGCTTCTCCCACGACACGCCGTCACGCAGGGTGCCGAAGCCGTGCTCGTCCGATCCCGCGAAGCGATGGCACAAGGCGACCCGGCCATCGGTGGACACGCCCATCAGTCCCAGCCCGGCGCCACTAGCCAGATCTTCTCCAGGCCGGCGAGCGCGGTCTTCGGATCGCTCGCGCACAGCTTTTCGACTGCCGCGCCCTCCAGCACCACGCGCAGGTCGTAGAGGTGGTCCAGCAGGTCGAAGTCGAGGGGCCGCACGCTCCATCCGCTCTTGGCATGCACCTGCAGGTAGCCTTCGCGCTCCAGCCGGAACAGAGCCTCGCGCACCGGGGTACGCGACACGCGTGCGCGGCGCGCGACCTCGTTCTCCGAGAAGCGGCTGCCGGGAAGCAGGCGGAACTCGAAGATGTCGGACTTGAGCTGCTCGTAGACCGAGCCGGCGAGCGACGCGGACCTCTTCATGCGCAGAATCTAGCAGTAAAGCCAGTAGACTT
>JALDXK010000462.1:0-5347 GCA_032155105.1 Acidobacteriota bacterium | reverse complement strand
GGCAATCGCCACCTGAAGTACGACCGAAAGACGGTCACGACCGGTAACCTCCTGCTGAGCGTGATGGACATGTTCGACGTGAGCAGGGAAAAACAGGGCGACAGCACGGGCCGTCTTCCCAAACTGATTTAGAGCGGCGGAGCAGAGAGAATGCGGACTACGCGCGCGGTCGGGTGTGCCGCTCTGTTGTGGGTGCTCATCGTCAGCGTCGCTTCCGGAGCCGGAAGCGATGTGGCGGACGCCGCACAACGGGGCGATCGAGCAGCAGTTCAGAAGCTGATCCAGCAGAAGGTGGATGTCAACGCACCGCAGGTTGACGGTGCGACGGCCGTGCATTGGGCCGTTTATCGCGCCGACGACCAGCTCCTCGACGTGCTGATTCGCGCCGGCGCCGATGTGAAGGCGACCAATCGCGAGGGCGTGACGCCGCTGGCGATGGCATCGCTGTACGGCAACGCCGCGATGATCGATCGACTCATCAAGGCGGGCGCCGACGCGAAGCAGCGCGGGCCGAATGGTGAGACGATGGTCATGTTTGCCGCGCGCAACGGCAACCCGAAGGCCGTCACGGTGCTGCTCGAAGCGGGCGCAGACGTCAACGCGCGCGAGACCCTTCGTGGTACGACGGCATTGATGTGGGCGGTCGAACAGAAGCACCCCGAAGCCGTGAAGGTGCTCCTCGCGGCGGGCGCGGACCCGAGCGCCAAGTCTGCCGGCGCGGGTCTGCCGCGCAATTACATCGCACCGCGTCTGAACCAGCGGGCGGTACTGCTGGCGCAGGATCGCCGCCGTCGAGCAGCCGCCGCCGGCATCACCTACGAAGAACAACTCGTTCGCGATCAAAAGTCGGGCGCCGAGATTGGTGGACAGCGAGGCCTGGGTACGGCACTTGGCCCGGACGGTCAACCGCTGCCGCAGCAGCCGGGGCGCCAGGGTGGCGCCGGCGCAGCACCTGCCCAGGCGCAGCCGCCAGCGGAACCTGCCGCACCAGCGGCGCAGGCTCCTGCACCGCAGGCACCGGCAGCGCAGACGCCAGCACCGGCAGCGCCCGCGGCCGAGGCCACGCCGCCGGCAGCACAGGCCACGCAACCCGCGGCAGCGAACGCGGGGCGAGGTCGCGGGCGAGCCGGCGGTCAGGGAGGAACGGCCCAGGCTGAACCCGATCCCGATGATGACAACGAGGTCGTCGTCGCTGGCCTTGTCGGGAGTGGAGGCGGCGGTCTGACACCGCTGGTGTTCGCTGCTCGAGAAGGAGATCTCGAGTCGGCGCAACTGTTGCTCGACGCAGGTGCACAAATCAATCAGGTCACTGAATACGCCTGGACACCGCTGCTGACGGCGGTCAACAACCGCAACTACCAGCTTGCGGCGATGCTGCTCGAGCGTGGCGCCGATCCGAATCTCGCCAACAAGGGTGGCTGGACGCCGCTCTATCTGGCCACCGACAACCGCAACATCGAGGGCGGCGACTATCCGGTCCCCAAGGGGGACATGGATCACCTGGAGATCATCAGTCTCCTGCTCGAGAAGGGCGCCAACCCCAATCAGAAGATCAAGGACAACACGCTGACCCGTACGATCTTCACGATGCAGTGGTTCTTCGAAGATGGCGCGACGCCGTTCATCCGCGCGGCTCAGTCAAGCGACACGGTGTTGATGCAGCTGTTGCTGAAGTACAAGGCCGATCCGCAAGCGACAACCGTAAACGGCGACAACGCGTTGACCGCGTCGGGGGGCATCGGATGGGTCGAGGGTGTCACTTACGAGCGCTCCGCCAAAGAGAACTTCGAGGCGATGAAGATGCTGCTCGACCTCGGGCTCGATCCGAACTACGCGAACAACGAGGGCCGGACGGCGCTGATGGGCGCTGCCATGAAGGGGCGTAACGACGTCGTTCAGATGCTGGTCGACCGCGGCGCCAACCTGGCGGCACGCGACAAGGGCAACCGCGATACCGACAAGGTGTCTTCAGCGGCCGCGGGACATACGTGGCAGGCGCTCGACTACGCCGAGGGCCTCGTGCGCGTGGGCGTGCAGTCGGCCGTTGTGCGGGAGGAAACCTCGGCACTGATTCGAAAGCTGATGGCCGACCGGAACATGCCGGTGCCGCCTGCTGACCGTACGATTCTTTCTGTGTGCGTCGTCGCGCTCTGCCAGGGAACCAGCCCGTAACTACTCGATTCCGAAATTCCTCGACAGGTAGCGGTGCACCCGCGCGAACTCTTCGTCGTTGAGTTGCGCGCCCTCGTTCAGCATCGAGACGAGCAGCTCTTCCCATTCTTCCGGTGAGCGGCGATTCTCCTTGATCCGGTAGAGGTCGTGGCACTGCGTGCAGGTGTTGAGGATCACTTCCTTGCCAGGCCCATCAGGCATCGGGCCGTGCGTCCGCACGAGGTATTCGACGAGAGTCGGAACGTCTTCCTTGGCGAGCTTCGCGCCCTTCTCGATCTCCTGCGAGATGCGCTTCGTCCAACCCTCGGCGTCCATGGCCTGCACCTGGATCACGCGTACGGTGTGGCAGTCCTGGCAGGCGGCGTTCATCAAACGTTCGCCGGGATCAGCGTCCTGCGCGCCACTGGTCCCGACGATCGCGAGCATCAATACCAGAGCCGAGCCCGCAATGAAGACCGCCAAACCTCTCGACATACGTTAATGTTACCAAGTCCCACCGGACGAGACAGCTAACACATGACCTGTAAAGTCATCGGGACGCTGGCCGTATTCCTCTGGATGGCAGCGCTGGCGTCGGCGCAGCTCACTGACGCGGTCATCGAACCGGGACATCCGGCAATCGGCTACAACAGTCCGTCGTCCGATCGCGTCGCACAACTCAACCGACGATTGCAGGCAGGGGAGACACGCCTCGAGTTCGAGCAGCGCAGCGGCTACCTGCGCTCGCTGCTCGGCGCACTCGACATCCCGATCGAATCGCAAGTCGCCCTGTTCTCGGGAACCAGCCTGCAAGCGCGGCTCGTCAACGCGAGGAATCCCAGAACGATCTTCTTCAACGACTCGACGACGGTCGCGTGGATGGCGGGCGGCTTCATTGAAATCGCGGCGCTCGATCCCCGTCAGGGCGCGATCTTCTACATCCTGCCGCAGTCGCCGGCGCAATCACCGCAACCCGCCCGGGACACACGCTGCCTGCAATGCCACTATGCGTCGGCGACGCTTGGCGTTCCTGGCTTTCTCGCGCGCAGCATCCCGAGCACGCGAGACGGGATGATCCTCCCCTGGCTTGGCAACTACACGACAGACCATCGCAGCCCGCTGTCGGAACGCTGGGGCGGCTGGTACGTGACGGGACGAGGTGGCGGTCGCCACCTTGGCAACGCCCCGGTCGCCGACCGGACGCTTCAGGATTTACGCGTCGACGATGTGAACCTCAACGTGACATCGCTCGTCGATCGCTTCGACACGCGCACCTACCTGTCGTCGCATAGCGACATCGCCGCGCTCCTGGTCTTCGATCACCAGATGCGGATGATGAATCTGCTCACACGCCTTGGCTGGGAGGCGAGAGTCCTCGAACACGAACGACGTCTGACCGCGACGTCGCTCGCTGGCGGCGTCAACGAGCTCGTCGACTACATGTTGTTCGTGGACGAAGCTCCGCTCAATCCCGTGAGCGGATCATCGGCGTTTGCAGAACGGTTCACCGCGCGTGGCATCAAAGACGGCACGGGGCGCTCACTGCGCGATCTCGACCTCGAGCGCCGGCTGCTTCGGTACCCATGCAGCTACATGATTTACTCGGACGCTTTCGTCGCGCTGCCAGACGCGATTCGCAATGCGGTCTATGAGCGACTGTGGAAGATCCTGTCTGGGAGCGACGTGTCGCCCAGGTATGCAAAACTGGCGGCGTCAGATCGTCAAGCGATTGTGGAGATCCTTCGCGACACGAAGCCAGACCTGCCGAGTGTCTTTCGCTCGGCTCGACCTTGAGCAGTAATCGTCACCAGCCTGCGCTACTGGACCACCTCGCACTCGCCGTAGTTCTGCGACACCGATGGCTCGGCGACAAAACGGCCGACCTTCATCTCTAGATAGCCATGGCGCGAATGCACGGCCTTGAGCTTCTTCGGTGACGCTTCCTGCGAGAACACCGTCGTCACATTCAGTTGTCCGACGGCGCTTTCGACAAAGTAGAGGCTCCACCCGGACAGCACCGCGGTGACATACGCACGGCCCGCGGTTCCCATGAACTCCGCGGTCGCATCCTGGACATCAATGTTGGTGATCTCGAAGCGCATATCCTGCGTTTTTGTCTGAGGGAGAGGGGCACCCTCTTTCCAGGACGCCGACGTCGCGGCCGGAAACTGGCACTTCAACCCCTTGACCTGGGTCAGCGGGTTGGGTGGTTCAGCGGGAGTCTGCCCCTGCACCCCGGCAGCAGCGCCCATGATGAGGAGAAAGGCCAACGCATCTCTTATAATTTTGAGTCTCATGAAGCGCCTCGCCATTGTGCTTTCGCTGACGGCCGGAAGTGTCGCATTGACGCTGGCCGGCGGCCAAGCGCCAGATGCTCGACTGAAACAATTGTTTCCAGCCGCCACGACATTCTCTCCCAAGGGCGGGGATCCGGCACACGTGAAGGCCCTCGCCAAGGACACCGTGATTGGCTATGCGTTCTGGACCACCGAGATCCTGCCGCTGGAGCGAGGATATGGCGGGCCGATCGCGATGCTGGTCGGGTTGGACACGAAGGGCGTCGTGACCGGCATCGTCATGGGTGAGCACCACGAACCGTACGGCGACTTCTCCATCGACCTTCCCGGCTTCGCGGCACAGTTCAAGAACAAGGACGTGCGCGACCCCTTCAAGCTCGGTGAGGACATCGATGCCGTCGCGCGCGCCACGATCACGATGTCGAGCGCCGTGCGTGCCGTGCGGAACAGCGCCCGGCGTATCGCCCGCTCGTATCTGACCCCTCCGGCTCCCAGTAAATGACCCCCGGTCGCAAGTTCCTCCTGATCGCGTTCGCGTTATCGCTGCTGGTCGGTGGCCTCACCGCAACGGTGGCCATCGCGCAGGTGCCCCAGGCGCAAGAGCAACCCGCCGCCGAGGGGGGCTGGGACTTCGAAGAGGAGGAAGAGGAAGCGCCAACGTGGGCCGATGACATCAAGGCGCAGGCCATGGACATTGGCGCAGTTGCCGGCTTCTCGGTGCTCGCGTTCGTGAGCTTCTTCCGCAAGAGCGTTCGACTGAAGTACGTCACGCTGGTTGCTGCTGTCCTCTATCTCGGCTTCTACAAGAGCCAGCTCATCTCCATCGTCAATGTGTTTGGGCTGCTGGGCGGGAATCTACCCATCTTCCGCTACAACCTGGCTTGGTACCTCCTTGCGGC
>JALDXK010000461.1:0-5349 GCA_032155105.1 Acidobacteriota bacterium | reverse complement strand
GAACCACTGCGCGCGACGCCGCGTCATGTTGTCGAGCAGTTCCCACGGCACCCAGCGCCGCAGCTTCTGGTCGTTCGACGGTGACTCGGTCTCGAACCAGTAGTTCTCGCTCCACGGTGCGCCGTAGGCCACGAGGATCGTCGGCGTGTAGAACGTCTTGGTCTTCGCGACGAACGTCGTCACGTCCTTGTAGAGCGGCGCGATCGGGAAGCTGTGCTCCTGCCCCGAATAGCCGTCGGCCATCTGCGTTAGGTTCAGCTTGAGATCGAGCGAGCCCTCGATGGTGGCGGTGATGCCGTACTCCTGGCACGCCTCGATGATCCACTGGCGGACGATGCGATCGCCGGCGACGTATTGCTTGAGGGTGTTGGTACGGTACGCGTCCTTGTAGCGCTTCACGTAGCGGAACGCCGCCTCGCGGCTGTCGATGCCCGATCCCGAGAACACGCCGGGACCGGTCGCATAGATGCGCGGGCCCGGCATCATGCCGCTGTCGACCATGTCGGCGTAGGCGAAGACGTCTGGGGTCGAGGTCTGCGGATCGCGCGTGGTGGTCACGCCGTAGGCCAGGTTGGCGAGGTACTGCCAGATCTCGGTCTGGTGCAGGCCGCGCGGCGCCCACATGTGCGAGTGCGCGTCGACCAAGCCCGGCATGATGGTCTTGCCGGCCACGCTGATGCTTCGCGTGCCGGCGGGCACCGTCAGCGATCCGCGCTTGCCGACGGCGGCGATGCGGTTGTCGGTGACCAGCACGTCACCCTGCGCGATCACCTCGTTGCCCTTCATGGTGATGATGCGCGCGCCGGTGAGCAGCACCGATCCTTTCGGCCGCGCCCGCGACAGCTCGACCACGACCTCCAACTTCTGGGGTTCAGCGGTCTCGATGTCCTGGCGGAAGAACTGCGCGCCCCAGGCCCACGTCACCGCCTTGCCGTCGCCGGTCCAGTCAATGTAGTCGCCGCCTTCGAGCGACATCGGCTTCACCGGGACCGCCGTATTCTCGGCTTTGCCCTGGATCCGGACCTCGACGGTCTCGCGGCCCGTGCGCGGCGTGGTGACGAGATAGTGCTTGCCCTGGATGCTGACGAACGCGCGCGACCCGTCCGGAGACACGCGGATGTCGTCCGCGCCCGGCGGGTTGTTGCCCACGCCGGCGCCGGTGACGCGGAGCAGCGTGCGCCGATCGTAGCCATCCATCGTGATCGTTTGCAGCCCGCGATTGGTCGTGAAGTAGATGCGGCTGTTGTCGTTCCGCGCGAAGTGCGGCCCCCGGCCGCCCTGTGCCGAGGCGACCAGCGTGCCGGCACCGCCTGCGGCCGCCATCCACCGGATCTCGAGCGTGTTCGGCGGATTCACGCCGCCGATCTCGCGCGGCGCCGCTTCCTCGCGATGCTGTTCGTCTTCCGGCGGCGTGTCCATCAGGATGGAGTACAGCTGATCCGATGCGGCGCCGGCCATGAACACGAGGCGCGAACCGTCAGGAGAGTAGACGGGATCGAGGTAGTAGCCTTCACTGCGGGTCAGCGTTTGCGGCGCACCGCCGTTGGCCGGTACGCGCTTGATATGCCCGCCGGTGGTGGTCCACGTCACGTAGACGATCGAGGCGCCATCCGGCGACCAGGCCGGCATGAATTCGCCCTCTCGTGATGCCTGTGGCGACGAACCTTTAGGTTCGTCGATCAGCAGCCGTGGTGTGCCGTTCGGATAATCCTGAACGTAAAGACGATTCATCGCCGAGAACACGAGCCTGCGTCCATCAGGCGAGAGCGCCGGCCAGCGAATCAACCGCGCGCGAACCTTGTCGCCGTCGTCCACGCGCACCGGGGTGTAGACGCGTGGCGCAATCTCCGCCTCCACCTTCGCGGTGAACGGAATCGGCGTCGTCTCACCGGACGCGAAGTCGATCCGCTGCAGCTTGCCGTTGACCGGCACGACGAGCGACTTACCGTCGGGCATGAAGTCGTAACGCGGCAGCGTGTCGCGGCTCGCGCGCGATTCCTGGTCGTCGCGCGTCACCGGGTAGGCGAGCCACCGCTCGGCGCCGGTGTCGAGGTTGCGCGCCCGTAAGCCGGTGTGCTGCTTGTGCCGTGTGCCGTACACCATCCACTTGCCGTCGGGGGAAATCGCCGGCCGAATCGCGCTGCCCTGCGCGTTGGTGATCTGCGTGACGTCGCCCGTTTCGGTGTCGTGACGGTAGACCTGCCACAGCGGGAACCGCGCGTTGTAGGTGAACGTGCCGGTCCGCTGCGTGTAGTAGATGAAACGCCCATCCGGAGACACCACCGCGCCCATCTTGTTGGTCGGCGGCGCCGGCGGCGGACCCTGCGATTCCGGACCCGGCTGCGGCGGCGGTGCCGGCCCGATGCGCACGCCCGTACCGCCGTCGCGGTGATACATGAACAAACCCATCGTGCCGGGTTCCGGCGGACGCGACTTCGACACCACGATGTAGTTGCCGTCTGGGGTCCAGGCCGGCGACACCATCAACTGCGGGCGATCGCTGGTGCGGCCGTCCTTGCTCACCGCGCGCGGGTTCGAGCCGTCCGCGTCCGCAATCCACAAGTTCTCCACGCCACTGCGGTCGGTCAGGAACGCAATCGTCTTCCCGTCCGGCGACCACGTCGGCTGGCTCTCGAACGACAGCCCGCCCATGATCCGCTTCGCGTCACCGCCGGCGATCGGCATCGTGTACAGGTCGCCGAGCAGATCGAAGAGGATGGTTCGGCCGTCGGGCGAGACGTCCACCTGCATCCACGTCACTTCATCAGTGGTGAACTCGATGGTCTCGGCGGTCTTGAGGGTGAACCCCTCGGCGGGCTTCGCGGTGTCGTCTTGCGATGGCCGCTCCTGCCCGTGCAGCAAGGGCACGCACAGTACGCACAGGGTGAGTAGGCACAAAGTTCTCTGCATGGGCGGAGTATAGTTCGGCCCAACCGCCTTCGCCCACAGCGCGTCGGCGGATGTCATTCACGAGGAGCGCTCATGCGTATTTTTTCCGCGCTGCTGGCGGCCGTGATTACGGCTGCGGTGGCAATCGCACAACTCGAGGCCGTGACGCGCGTACCCTCGGCAGACGGCCAGTTTTGGGACATCCAGGATACGAGCCCGTGGTCGCAAGACAGCGGCGGCATCGCCACCGGCGGGAGATCGAATCCGTTCAACGGCTTCGGCTACTTGAAGATGCAGGTGCGCCGGGCCGACAACTCGCTGCTGGCCCGCAATCATTACCTGCGTGGATTCGGCCTGCATCACGATGGAAAGGGACGTTTCGATTCAATCACGCCGGTGTTGGTCGAGGGCGTAGTGGTCGCTCGCGACATCACCAGCCAGAAGCATACGGACTACCTGCGGTATCTCGATACCTTCACTAACACCGCCGACCAGGACAGGATCGTGCAGGTGGCCTGGGGCGGTGCCGTTGGCGCCTACGACGACGGTGGCAGGGCCATGGTTGCCGCCACGGCCGACGGCGATCGGCTCATCGAGCCCTCCGACGCGTTCGTGACGATGATGCAAAACGTGAAGGGCGTGTCATCGCCAGGTGATGGTCCGTCCGGTCACGGCCCTTCGTCGCACGTCCTCGGCGACAAGCAAGGACTCGTCACGGCGATCGGCGACATGTTCGGCGATCCGTTCGAGCGCCGCTGGCCCGGGTTCGACCCCGCGCATGTGGGTTATGTGTTCACGCTGCGCCTGCGCCCTGGCGAGAGCTCGTCGCTCATGACGTTCGTCGTGAAGGGGCGCAGCGAAACCTACGACCCTCGCGGAGGCTAGCCGCTCCAGCGGTCGCGCATCGCCAACTGGGACATCGAGCCTCGTGACTGGCCCGCGTTCACCGTATTCGAGAAGACAGTAGTCGAGCTGCAGGACGCCATGACCAAGGGCGTGACGACGTCGGAAGACATCACGCGGGAGTACCTGGCGCGGATTGCGACTTACGATAAGCGGGGTCCGACGTTCCGCTCGATCCTGTCGCTCAATCCGAACGCCGTGGCCGATGCGCGCGAGCGGGATCTCGATCGCACGATGTTCGCGCGCGCGATCAGCCCGTTTCACGGCGTGCCGGTCGTCTACAAGGACAACATCGACGCCATCGAACTGCCTACCACCGGCGGCTCGCTGGCCCTCGTCGACCATCGTCCGCGGCTCGATTCAAAGGTGGCCGCGGGGATGAAGGCCGGCAAGGCAGTGGTGCTCGGGAAGGCCAACCTCGATGAATTCCCGTTCGGCGATTTCGGCATCAGCACGGTGGGCGGCACCGTGGGCAACGCCTACGACCCGTCGCTGAGCACGTCAGGATCGTCGGGCGGCAGCGCCACCGCGGTGGCGGCCAGCCTCGCCGCGCTCGGCTTCGGCACCGACACGTGCAACTCGCTGTCGAACCCGGCGGGGTTCGCGTCGCTGGCAACGATTCGCACCACGCGCGGGCTGACGAGCCGCGCCGGCGTGATGCCGCTCAACACCTATAACGATGCGGTAGGCCCGATGGCGAAGTCGGTGCGCGACGTCGCGCTGGCGCTCGATCTCGTGACCGGTTCCGATCCCGAGGATCCGGCCACCGCCGGTGCGGTACAGCACATCTCCGGCTCGTTCGCGGCCGGCCTCGACCGGCGACGCTGACAGGCACACGCATCGGCGCGCTGCGCCAGCGATTCGTCGGTTTCACCGGCGAGCGCGAAGTGAGCGCCAACATGGAGACGGTGATCAGGGACCTGCACTCGGCCGGTGCCACGGTGGTCGACGTCGTCATTCCTGATTACGACGCCAGGTACGCCGCCGCGCGCGGCGCCGCTCCCGGCTCGCTGCGTGATGGATGGATTGCGTACCTGTCGCGCGGGTCCAAGCCGGGCGATCGGGTGCTGACGATCCAGGATCTGCTCGCGTCGGGCAAGCTCGCGCCGGTGAGCGCACGGCGCTTCGAGGGCGCGCTGGCGCCTGCGTCGACTGGCGCCGGGCTCGACGAAGCCACGAAGAAGTTCTACGCCGGCCGCGAGACGTTCCGGCAGATCTTCGTCGACCTGATGGATCAGGAGAAGCTCGATGCGATTCTCTATCCCGCGAATCATGCGCGGCCGCACACGCATGAAGGCGGACTCGAACGCTACGGATCCGAGCCCGGCACGTGCGAGGAGAGCGCCGCGACCGGCTTGCCGCAGGTCACGGTGCCGGGCGGCTTCATCGGCGGGCGATACCCCGCCGGCGTGTCATTCCTGGGAAGGATGTGGGACGACAAGCGGCTGCTCGAGATTGCAGCCGCCTACGAGCGTGCGACGCGTCATCGAAAACCCCCGACGACGGTGCGTTGATGGAGGTCCCTGGTCCCCCGCCTGAAGGCGGGGGCTATAGGTG
>JALDXK010000460.1:0-5350 GCA_032155105.1 Acidobacteriota bacterium | reverse complement strand
GAGCAGAATCAGCTGCACGAGGAGATCATCGACACCGGGCTCGCGCAGATCTATCAGTCGCATCTCGAGGTGGCCGAGCGAATGGCGAACGAGGCGGGCGTCGAGATCAAGAAGACGCTCCTCGACGGCAAGCCCTTCCAGAAGATCATCGACCACGCGCGCAAGACCAATCCCTTCCTGATCGTGCTGGGTCGCATTGGCGTCCACAGCCCGAAAGACGAGACGGCCTTGGGGAGTAACGTCGAAAACATTCTCCGCGCCGCACCGTGCGACGTCCTGCTCTCCACGCGCCTCGAAGTGCCCACGATCGACGTGCGCGCCGAGGAGACCATCCGCTGGACGCCCGAGGCCGAGGCACGAATGAAGAACGTGCCGGAACAGGTCAAGGGTATCGCGCGCACCGGGGTGCTTCGCCTGGCGCTCGAGAAGGGGCATTCGGTGATCACGAACGCGGTGATCGACGAGGCGATGGACCGGTTCATGCCGAAGAGCGCGTCGGCCGCCACCAAGGCGCTGGCCGAAGCGGTCGCGCTCGAGCGCGCGAAGTCCGGCCCCGTGTCGATGTGCAAGGCATGCGGCGTCGCGGCCACGCAGAGCGGCGCCGTCAAGTGCACGGTCTGCGGCTCCACGGACTTCGAGGTCATCTCGCAGGAGATGATCGAGAAGATTGCGGCGGCCGAGGGAGGGCTCGAAGAGGAGACCACCTACGACGGACGCAAGCTGCGGTGGTCCAAGGACGCGAGAAAAGGCCTCTGGACCATGAAGAACGCCTATCAGCGGCGGCGGGTGAAGGCGCGCGTCGAAAAGCGCGCCCGCATGACGAAGCTCGATATCATCACGCTCGACTTCGCCCGGCAGGTGATCGAGGAGGAGACCGGGACGCCGCTCGACATCAAGTCAAGCGTCCCGGCAACAACAACGGAGGCCAAACTCGTGGCTCGCGACGACAAAAAGAACCCGCTGATCTCTACCTTCGAGTGGTCGGAAGACGCGACAGCGCGAATTCTTCGCGTGCCCGCCGGATTCATGCGGAACAAGACGCAGGAACGGGTCGAGGGGATTGCGCGTGAGCGCAAGTTGACGGCGATCGACCTTGCGCTCGTCGAGGAAGGCATCGAGATCGGCAAGAAGATCATGGCCGAAGTGATCGCGGCCTACCCGACCGGGGCCCCCGACGCGCGGACTTTGCGCGTTGGGGTGGAGAACGCTGGCAAAGGCGCGGCATCACCGGGGTCGCATCCAACAAGCCACGGACCCTCGCACGCGCACACGGTGGCGGACGCTCAGAACAAGAATATTGCGGAGGCCCAGGACAAAGCTCAAGTGGTCCCGGCCGTCGGTAGCGGCTACCTCAACGAGGTGAGCTCGCTGACGGTGCCCAGCAAGCCCGGCGGCGAGCGCGAACACTGATCGGTCGCGGCCGCGCCGGCCCGGTTTCTCCTTACCGTCAAGTAAGGTATACTTGTGTTTGTAAGGAGGCAGGGATGCCTGAAGCAACGCTGACCACCAAGGGCCAGGTGACCATCCCCAAGTCGGTTCGCGACCATCTGAAGCTCGAAACCGGCGCGCGCCTGGATTTCGTCATCGAAGATGACGGCACCGTCGTGGTGAAGCCGGTGACTCGACACGTCCGCGATCTGGCGGGACTGTTACACCGCTCCGGGCGGCGGCCGGTTTCCGTCCGCGAGATGGACGAAGCGATCGCCACGCACTTGGGCGGACGATTCGGGCGCCGTCGATGATCGGGCTCGATACGAATCTCCTGATTCGTTATCTGACGAAGGACGACCGGGCGCAATACGTGAAGGCGAAGCGGCTGATTGACGAGGCGGTTGAGCAGGACCAGCGCCTGCTCATCAACTGTGTGGTCCTCTGTGAAATGACGTGGGTCCTGGATACCGCGTACGAGTACACGCGCGCCGAGATCGCCGACGCGCTCGACCGCATCTTCGACACCGCACAATTCGACATCGAACGAGCGCACGAAGCGCGGCAAGCGCTCGGTGATTTCCGGTCCACCAACGCGGGATTCGCCGATGCCTTGATCGGCCGGATTAATCGCGCGCTGGGCGCGACCGAGACCAAGACCTTCGATCGTGATCTCCGAGCGCTCGATACCTTCGCGGTGCTGTAGGCGGCCCTGACGCCGGCATAACCGCATCTAAAGAGGATGTCGTCGTACCGCTTCTGCCGCACCGACGACGTGTCGCTGCTCGTCGACGCGCTGAATCGCTGCTGGTCGCCGCACTTCCCCGACGAGCCGCCGATGACGCCGGAGGTTTTCAAGCGATCGATCCGCGACCTGCAGGTCTGGTGCAGCAGCTGCATGGTGGCCTTCACGGGCTCCGACCCGATCGCCGTGCTGATCGGCGCGAAACGGCCTTCGGGTACTCTGATCCACAAGATCGCCGTTCATCCCGACCATGTGCGACAGGGTCACGGGCGTCACCTGCTCACCTCGCTGAGTTCGAAGCTCGCGATTCTCGGCCCGCCGAAAATAGTCGCAGAGGTGCCCGAGGTGTTCGAGCCGGCTCGCGCGCTGTTCAGCGCATGCGGTTATGTCGAGGAAGCACGGCTGACCGACTACTTGCTGGACGTTGAGGAGACCCCCATGGCACCGGCAGGGATGATCGTGATTCCGTTGACGGTGGACGATCTCGCGGCTAACGACCTGCTGGGAGCTCGCCACTCGCAGACATGTTGGAAGCGCTCCGTCGAGACCCTCACGGCTCGCAAAGACGAAATCGAAGGGCTCGCTGTCGCCTCCGACGAGAGTATTGAGGCCTTCGTTCTGTACTTGAAGGACGGTGAGATTCTGTCGCTCCGCTCGTATGTCGAGGATGGCGGAGCGAGGTTGAAGCAACTGCTCTCTCAACTCCGCGCGAGAGGCATGGAGACCTTCCGGTTTCCCAAGGTCCACCCGGCGGAGATCCCCCAGGTGCTCCTGCAGACACTCGGTTTCCGCGCCGCCGGCGCGCATCGACTCTACGCAGCGACGGCGCGGTCCGATTAGATTGGCACCGCGAGCACAACGAGCTCGTCGCTTTCATGTCGAAAGTAGATGGCGTATGGAAAACGGACCAAGACGGCGTGACGAGTTTCGCCGTGAACGCGTGGAAATACCTGCGGGTCCTCGATAATCCGTTCAACCAGAGCCGAGACGGCGGCCGCGAAACGATCGCCAAGGCCGACGCTACGCGACTCATACCAACCGCGTGCCTCGAGGACCTCGCCTTCGGCCTCCGGCCGAAAGACTAGGGGCGAGCGGCACCGTTAACCCTGCAACTTACGCTGAACTTCTGACCACGGAATGGCAGAACCGGGGTTGCGCACGTGTTCCGCCCAACGGCGGTCGAGTTCGTCGCGCTGCGCGTCCGTAAGTTCGAACGCGGCATCGCGCTGCGCGTCGGTCAGACTCTCCCAAAGCGCGATCGCGATCTGCACCCGATCGTCTGGTGGCAGCCGGAGCAAATCCGATAACGGGTTGACGGCCATGCGCTGATACTGACACGACCCTGGCCGCCCGGCAATATCACGGTCACACAGATCTCAACGAAGATCCTGGGGTCCGACTAAACGTATACTTCGGGTCCCAGGGAGACCGACCCATGGCACACGCCAAGCCACGCCTCGCCGTTGTGACCCTGTGCGTGGTCGCCGTTACCGTTGCGGTCGTTGCTTCGCAAGCGCCGCCGCAAACCGAGTGGCGCTACTACGGCGGCAACAAGGGGTTCACCCGCTACTCTGCCCTCGACCAAATCAATCGCGACAACGTCAAGGGTCTGCGCATTGCCTGGCGGCGTCCCGCGATCAACGACAAGATGATCGCCGCGTTCCCCGATACACGTCCGAACGCGTACCTGCGCGCGACGCCCATCATGATCGACGGCGTGCTCTATACACAAGACGCACACGGCCTCGTAATTGCGCTGGACGGTGAAACAGGGCGAACGATCTGGGAGCAGCCATTCGGCGCGGATCGCGAAGAGGCCCGCGGCGCGTCGACGCGTGGCGTTGACTACTGGCGAGGCGGCACCGGCAACGCGAACCGCCGAATTTTCTCGATTCGCGGCGAATATCTGTACTCCCTCGCGGCGGCCACCGGCGTGCCGGTGCAGACGTTCGGAACTCAGGGGCGCGTTCTTCTGCGCTTCGACGATCGCCAGCCGCTGGCCGGACGCTTCAACGACAGCACCGGGCCTCTCGTGCTCGGCAACGTCGTCGTCGTGACCGGGAACACTGGTGGTGCCGGTGACGGCGGCAACAGGAAGGAAGCGGCGCCCGAAGACATCCGCGGCTTCGACGCCGAAACCGGCGGGCTCCTCTGGACGTTTAACGTGGTGCCGCGGCCCGGCGAGTTCGGCAACGACACGTGGGGCAACGATTCGTGGAAGATCGCCGGCGACCTCGGCGCATGGAATCCGATGACGGGCGATGAAGAGCTCGGGTACGTCTACGTCCCGCTGACGTCTCCTACCGCCGCGTGGTACGGCGGTTGGAGGCCGGGCGACAACCTGTTCTCGAATTCGCTCGTCGCACTCGACGTCAAAACGGGCAAGCGCGTGTGGCATTTCCAGACCGTTCATCACGATTTATGGGACTGGGACAATATCGGTCCGCCGATGCTTGGCGAGATCACGGTGGACGGCAAGCGCATCCGCGCGGTGATGCAGGCGAACAAGGCGGCCTTCCTGTACGTGCTCGACCGCACCAACGGCCGTCCGGTGTGGCCGATCGAAGAGCGGCCCGTGCCGCAGTCCACCGTCCCGGGCGAACGCTCCTCGCCCACGCAGCCATTTCCGACGAAACCGCCGGCCTTCGACCTGCAAGGCATCAGCGACAACGATCTGATCGATTACACGCCGGCGCTGAAGGAGCGCGCCCGGACCATTGCGAAGCAATACGTCATGGGCCCCGTTTTTTCGCCGCCGTCGGTGCCGATCGATGGCGGCACCAAAGGCACGCTCGTTCAGCCTGGCGCCTGGGGATCGGCCAACTGGAATACCGGCGCGTTCGATCCGGATACCGGCTATTACTATGCGATCTCGCAAACGCTGGGCCCGGCGAACCGCACCGCACGGAAACAGACCGATCCGCGCGCGACGATGGAGTACGCCGACTTCGAGCCGAGCCCGGCGACCGATCAACCGGCGTCCCAGGCGCCGCCGTCGACGGTCGACGCCATCAGTATCGACGGCCTGCCGATCATCAAAGGTCCCTACGGTCGAATCACGGCAATCGATCTCAATCGCGGCGTCCATGTCTGGATGCGTCCCAACGGCGACGGACCACGATTCCATCCGTTGTTGAAGGATCTCAACCTGCCTCCGCTCGGCTATCCGAACCGCCC
>JALDXK010000459.1:0-5355 GCA_032155105.1 Acidobacteriota bacterium | reverse complement strand
CCCCCCCCCCCCCCACCGCCGCATCGGGTTCGTGGGTTTCCTGATCGTGTCGCTCCTCATCACGCCGCCACTCGCGCTGCTCGTCATCTGGCTGAGCGCTCTGGCACCGCAGCGGAAGTTTTCTTAAGGCATTTGCGATCAACATGATGTGGTTTTCCTCAAGCGTCAGTCGAGGTGTGGGCATCGCTTTGGCCTTGGTGATCGGCTTCACAACGCCGGCCTTCGCGCGGCAGGCGCCCCCGTCGCAGGAGGAGCAGCCGGCGCCCGAGGCGGTGGCCTTGCACCTGAGCGATGGCACCGTCCTCATTGGCGAAGTGCTCGAGGAAGCGGACGGAAAGATCCGTGTCCGCACGCGGCTCCTCGGCGACGTCAGCGTCGACAGCGACAACGTGGACCATCGTGGGCCCGTTGAGGCTCCGCCCGAGACCGTCGTCACGCACAAGGCGCAGGCCGCCGCGCCGCCCGAGCACACCGCGGCTCCATCGTGGACGCGCGCCATCACGACGTCCACGGCCCTTGTCAGCGCGCCGTTCAAACAAGGTGAGATCAGCCCTGCTGTTCCCGGCCTGACCGGCGCGGCGTTGCGCCTGCCGGGCGCCCAGAAGTCGATGCAGATGGGCTTCACGGTGCGCCATACGGATCCGCGCGATACGTTTTCCCTGAGCGGCAGCTGGCTGTTCGTCGATGCCGAGCCGGTCGGGCGGATGTCGGAGGCCCTGACCCTCGACCTGGAGTACAGCAACAAGTTGAGCGAGCGCACCTACGTGCTCTCGTCAACCACCTTCCGTCGTGACGCGGTCCGCAACATCGACAACTCGTTCGCGGAACTCGGCGGCTTCGGGTACAAGCTGGTGAAGAACGCACGGCTGCAGGCCGACATCGTGGGTGGCGGCGCCCTGTTGCGGGAAAACAAGAACACGCCCTACGACGACAAATGGCAGCCACAGGTCGGCGTGATGGAGGCGTTTCTGTTCAACTTCAACCCGCGCGCGTGGCTGTCGCACCGCATCACCTATCGGGCCGGCCTCCGCGACACCGAGGTTTGGAGTCTCGAAAGCTACACCGCGATTCAGGCGGCCATCACCTCGCATTTCTCGATCGTCTCGGGCCTGACGTGGAACCACGACAACGTGCTCGGCGAAGCGGTCACGCCGCTGCCGCCGAACGCGCTCTTTCCGGGCTCGCCGGCGCTCGAGCTGCGCGCCAGCCTGAAGACGTTCCGCCAGTTCACGTCGGGCTTGCAGTTCACGTTCTAGCCACCGATTCACACCGATTAGACACAGATTCGAATCTGTGTCTAATCGGTGGCCGGTGGCCTCATTGCACGTTCGCGTTCACCGACACGCTGGTATTCAGCGTGAAGGTGCACGTTCGCCTCTTGTTCCCGCCGCTCGAGCACGCCCCGGACCAGATCGCCTCGCGGCCATTCGACACGCTCAGCGTGATCGAGGTGCCGGCCGTGAAGCTTGCCGATCCGGTGCTCCCCACGAGCACGTTGATACCGGCAGGGGCCGACGTGATGCGCTGGCCGCTTCTACCGGTTGCCGTGACGGTCAACGTCGCGGTCCCGGTTGGCGGCGCTTGGTTCACGCTGACGGTCGCCGTGCGCGTGGCGCCGCCGTAGACGCCGGTGATCGTCACCGTCGCGGCAGTGGTCACTGTCTGGGTCGCGACCGCGAACGTGGCGCTGGTCGCGCCGGCCGGCACGGTGACAGTCCCCGGCACGGTCGCCGCCGCGGTGTTGCTGCTCGACAAGGTCACCACCGCGCCACCCGAGGGGGCAGTGGATGTGAGAGTAGCGGTGCCCTGAACGGCTGTGCCGCCGGTCACGCTTGACGGGCTCATCGCCAGCGCCGAAAGTGCTGGCGCACCCGGCGTGGATTGCGGCGTGAAGCTGCGCACGCTCGACCATGCCCCGGCCGTGCCCGCGCTGTTGCGGCCTCGCACGCGCCACCAATGCTGACGGATGGCCAGCGACGTGGCCGTGTGCTGCGAGGCCGTGACCGTCACGTCGATCACGCGTGGGTTGGAGAACGAACTCGAATCGTCCACGTGGAGTTGATAGGACACGGCGTTGGCCACGTCGTTCCAGTCGAAGGTCACCGGTAGAGTGACCGTGGCACCACTTGCCGGAGCGACGAGCGATGGCGCGGTCGGTGTTTGCGTCGGTGCGTTGACGTTCAGCGTGGCGCTGCGGCTTACACCCAGCGTGCCGGTTATCGTCGAAGACGTCGAAGACGACACCGTTTGCGTCGTCACGGTGAAAGTACGGCTGGTGGATCCAGCGGGCACCGACACTGTGGCCGGCACACTGGCGGCCGCGGTATTGCTGCTCGACAATGCGACCACCGCGCCGCCAGAGGGAGCGGCGGACGACAACGTCACCGTGCCTTGCGATGTTGCGCCGCCGGTTACGGTCGATGGCGAGAGCGACAGCGATGCCAAGGTCGGCGTACTCCCGCCGCTACCAGCCGTGACGGTGAGCACCGCACCCCATGAGGTGTTCAGGACCGCGAACACTTTGGCCTGGGTCGTCGTGGTGGTGCTCGTCGTGCCGACATTGAACGTCGTACTCGTCTCGCCGGCTGGAATGATCACGGTCGGCGGCACCGTGGCGGGGCTCCAGGCCGACAACTGCACCGAGGCGCCGGTCGATGGCGCAGGCGCGTTGATAGTCACGGTTGCCGTGGACGAGCCACCGGCCGCCACCGTCGTGGGATTCAGCGCGAGCGACGTGACCCAGACGTTGGTCGCAGTTGAGGGATTGATCGTCAACGCAGCACTGGCGGTTGACGGTCCATAGCTGGCCGTGATCGTGACGGGAGTGGTCGCCGGCACGGCGGTTGACCCATACGAGAAGATGCCGCTCGTGGTCCCGGCCGAGACGGAGACCTCGGCCGGCAGGGTCAGCGCGGGATGCGATCCCGACAACCGCACCAGCACGTTCCCACCCGGCGCCGGTGCGGTGAGGTTGACGTGGCCCACTCCGCCATGACCCGCGGTGAGCGTGGTGACGTTCAGCGTCACGGACGCGAGCGAGGCGGGAGCACCGGTGACCGTCAGCGGCGCGCGCAGCACCGTGTCGTCGTAACTCGCCACGATCTCGAGCGCCGTCGTCACCGGCACGTTTCGCACGCCGATGCTGAACGTCGCGCCGGTCTGGCCGACGGGGACTGCCACGATCGGCGAGAGGCCGATCGCCGAGTTCGTGCTCTTCAAGGTGACCAGCGCATCGCCGGTCGCCGGGAAAGGCGACGGCGGTATCGGGCCGCTGAACGTGACCGTGCCGGTGAGCGTGCTGCCGCCGCTCACGGTGCTCGCACTCAACGTGAAGGCCGTCAGTCGTGGCCCCGGGGTCTTGAGAGCGAGCTTACGCGAAGCGAACTGCCCGCCGGTGGCCTCGATCGTCACGTCGAAGGAGAATGGCACCGGCGAGGTCGTGATCGGAAATGTCGCCGTCATCGCGCCGGCCGGCACCGTCACGCTGGCAGGAACACTCGCGTGTTGCGGATGACTGCTCAGGATCGGCACGACGGTCCCACCCGGCGATGCGGGAGCAGTAAGCGTCACCGTGCCTGTGGCCGGGTTGCCGCCCGTGACCGCGAACGGCTCGAGCATCAACGACGCCGCCTTCGGGCCCTGCACCGTGCCGACCGACATCGTGGCCTTCGCGCCCACGCCGCCAATCGTCGCGTAGAGCGCGACCGGGGTGGGCGCGCTCACCGGCGCGGTGCCAATCGGGAAGTTTGCAGTAATGGCTCCGGCAGGCACTGTGACGGTTGTTGGCAGTAGCGTGATCGGTGAGGTCGTACGCAGGAAGCCGCGCGGATCCGCCTTGGAGAGCGTGACCACAGATCCCCCGGCTGGCGCCGGATCGTTCAGGTGCAACACGCCCTGTGCGGAGGCGCCGCCAGTGACGGTGTTCGGATACACCTGGATGAAATTGACGATCGGTGCCGCGCCGGTGACGCCGGCTGTAAACGTGCCCACCGCCGACCAGTCGCTGAGATTGCCCGCTCGATCGGCTGCACGCACGCGCCAGAAATACGGAACGGTGATCGCAAGGGATTCGAGGATCACCTCGTTTGTATTGACCGATCCCTTGAAGGAAGTGAAGTTCGCTGGAAAGTCGGGCTTGACGGAAACCTCGTAGACGTACCCCTCGATGCCGGACGGATCATTCACTGCCGTCCATCCGAGTCGAACCACGGCAGCCGAACCGCTAGTGACGTAACTACTGGGCGGACTCAGCAGTGCGGGCGCGCCCACAGTGAGATCACCGGTGGCGTCAGCGGCAAGTGTCAGCTTCGTGACGAACACAGTGTCGCCGCCGTTGACTTCTTCGACCGTTCGCCTGACCGCGCCGGGTGTGGTCTCGAAATCAC
This sequence comes from Acidobacteriota bacterium, assembly GCA_032155105.1. Classification (GTDB taxonomy): domain Bacteria; phylum Acidobacteriota; class Vicinamibacteria; order Vicinamibacterales; family UBA2999; genus 12-FULL-67-14b. The sequence continues at coordinate 970 of JALDXK010000459.1, read as the reverse complement.
CGGTGCTGGTCATGCCGGCGATCGCGATCGTGTTGTTACCGAGGTACGCGACCTTGCCACCGATGGTGAGGATGGCATGGCATTCCTCGTACACACCGCCGAGATAGGTCGAGTACAGCAGCTGGGTCCCGTTGGGACTGAGCTTCCACACAAAGCAATCGTGCGGGCCAAGTCCAATGCCGTCCTGCGTCCGATCGTGCGCGCCCCGCAACGTGATCAGATCGTACGAGCGGCTGCCACCAACGACGATCGCGGCGCCGGTTTCGTCGATGGCGATATCGCTCAACCAGTCTTCCCAGTTGCCGCCGGCAAACGTGGACCACACGAGGCTGCCCGCTGCGCCGGCCGGGAACCTGAACTTCGTGACGAAGCCCGTCTTGCTGTGTGGAAACAGCTCCGACACCGGCGGGCTGGGCGTGAGCGCCGGCTTGAATACGCCGGCCGTGGTCGGGAAGAACGGCCCGGTGAAGTTGTCGTACCAGCTGTGACCAGCCACGATCACCAGCGTGGGGTCGTTCGGATCGAATGCAATGCCTTCGATGGCGTCGGTGTTCACGCCGCCGAGAAAGCTCGAGTACTTCAGGTCGGCAGTGCCGTTGCCATCGAGCTTGAAGCGCGCGATGAAGCCGTCTTCCCCTCCATTCCACGTCGAATCGAACGCATCACCGGTCACGGGTATGTCACGGCCCGTTGCCGATGATGTCGTAGCGCCGGCGATCGTGAGGAAGCCCTGCGCATCGACGATGGAGTCGAGGACGACTTCGTAGGTTTGACCTCCGAAGAACGTGCCGTAGGTGAGCTGTGTGCCGTTGGCGCTCAGGCGCGCGATGAAGGTGTCTTGGCTGGCGGCCGTGTTGTCGCCCGCGGGCGGCGCGTTGAAGGTGCGATCGTATGCGCCCGCGGTGGTGGGAAAATCTGGAGAGGCTGTGGTCCCGGTGACGATCAGGGCGCCGGATGGATCGATCACGAC
>JALDXK010000458.1:0-5356 GCA_032155105.1 Acidobacteriota bacterium | reverse complement strand
GGCCGACGATTTCGCCACCTACGGCCGCGACCTGGCGCGCGTCGATCTGGCGGCGCTGCTGGTCAAGGTCGCGCGGCTGGCCAACGCCGCGCCGGCACCCTCCGCGGTCAGTGCGTTCGCCGACGCCGAAGGCCTCGAGCGCCGAGTGCGCCGGCTGCTGAGCGTTGAGCCGTTGCCGCCCGGTCCCGCATCGAGGGCGCGCATCTCCGTGGCTGCGGCGGCCATCGCTGCCGTCGCCATCGTTGCTTTGTCGCGCAACGTCGACCTCCTCTACGATTTGGTCGAATTCACCGTCGCCTTCGGACGCTAGCCCCCGGGTGGGTGACCTACGGTGACTGGTAGTAGCACGCGCCAGTCCGTATCGTCACTTGATGCGCACCGGGCTGCTTGCCCTGCTTGCCGTGATCGCCTTTGCCTCTCCCGCATTGGCATTCAAGGGCCGCGTCGTCGATCAGCAGGGCCGGCCCGTTGCCAAAGCCACCGTCTCAGTCCTCGGCCGCACGGGCGAAGTCGTCACCGACAACGACGGTCGATTCGAATGGAAACCCGATCCGCCGCCGCCGTTCGAGATCCTGGTGATCGATGCGGGTGGCACGTATGCGAAGCCAGTGCTGATCACCGGGCTGAGCGCGGAGTCCGAACTGGTCGTGACGATCTCGCCGCTGGTGAGCGAATCGGTGATGGTCTCGGGTTCGGCGCCGAGCATCGAGACCACTCCGGCCGCCGGCGCCACGAGCATCAGCGGCCGCGACGTGGCGGTGCGCCAGCCGGTCAACTTGATGCAGGCGATCGAGAACGTCGCCGGTGTGAATCAAGTATCTGAAGGCCAGGCCGCGGTGCCGGCGATTCGCGGGCTCGCCCGCGGCCGCACGCTGATCATGATCGATGGCGCGCGGGTCAGCTCCGAGCGCCGGGTCGGTCCGAGTGCGACCTATCTCGATCCAACCGTCCTCGAAAGTATCGACGTATCGCGTGGCCCGGGATCGGTGGCCTACGGATCGGACGCCTTTGGCGGCGTGATCTCGGTGCGCACTCGCCGCGTCGTGCCCGGTTCGCCCCTGTCGGCGAATTTCAGCGGCACGATCGGCACGGGTATCCCGGAGAAACGCGGCGCCGTCGAGGTCTCCAAAGGGCTCGCCGGCGGCGGCGTGCTGTTCGCCGCGCACACGCGCGACGCCGACGATTGGCACAGCCCGGTCGAAGAAGTGTTCAACTCCGGCTTCAGCGATCACGGTTTCCTCGGCCGCTTCGAGCATGCCGCGGGCCCCGGCAGCTTCTCGGTCTCGTGGCAAAGCGACTTCGGCCGCGACATCGAACGGCCGCGCAACAACTCGCAAACCGTCCGCTTTTACTACCCGACGGAAGACTCGCACCGCTTTACCACCGGCTATGAAGCCGCCAACGTCGCGGGTTTCCAGCGCGTCGCGGCGACCGGGTTCCTCGGAACCTACGACCAGCGCACCGACCAGGATCGCTTCCCGACGGCGACGACGGGCCGCTCGATCGAGCGGGCCGACATCGACGCCAACGACTTCCAGGTCCGTACCTATGGGCAGCGCCTGTTCGGCCGCTCGCGCCTCGAGATCGGCATCGACGTGAACGGCCGGTTCGACCTCCACGCGGTGGACGACCTGATCGCCTACGACCTCGCCGGCAACGTGGTGAGCACGCGCCCCAATGTCTCGGTGGATTCCGCCCGCCGCACCGACTCCGGCGTCTACGCGCAGATCGACGCCGCCGTGTCCTCACGGCTGTCGGTCGGCGCCGGGCTGCGCGGTGATTACGTCACTACGAAGAACACCGGCGGCTACTTCGGCGATCGCTCGACCAGCAACGGCGCCGGCTCCGGCTTTGCGTCGGTCACGGTGGGCAGCACGGCGGGGATCAGCCTCACCGGGCAGATCGCGCGCGGCTTCCGCGATCCGATGCTGTCGGATCGGTATTACCGCGGGCCGACCGGCCGCGGATTCATTACCGGCAATCCCGATCTCGCGCCTGAGACCAGCCTGCAGTACGACGTCGCGCTCCGTTACGTGGCGCCGTCGTTTCGCGTCGCCTCGTTCTACTATCACTACGTGATCGACGATCTGATCGAGCGCTATCTCGAACCGTCACTCGGTCCCGACAACTTCCTGTTCCGCAATCGCGGCACCGCGCGCGTCCGCGGCTTCGAAGTAGAGGCCCAGGTGTCGTTCCCCCGCGCCATGACGCTCGATATCGCCGCCCAGGTCGCGGAGGGCCGCGCCCTCGACGACAATACCTACCTCGATGACATCTCGCCGGCCAACCTGTCCGCGACGCTGCGCAAGCAGTTCGGCGAGCGCGCGTTCGGGCAGGTCCGCGCCGCGTACTACTCGGATGACGATCACTCCGGGCCCACCGAACGCGCCGTTCCCGGCTACACGATGCTGGATGCCGGCGCGGGATATCGCATCGCGCGGCCGCTCGAGCTACGGCTCCAGGCGCGGAACCTGTTGGACCAGGAGTACTTCGCCAGCCAGGACGTGCGCACCATCCTCGCCGCCGGCCGCTCAGTGTCGGTGACGGCGAACGTCAAGTTCTAGGCGATGTCGTTCAACGTTCTCAATCGCAAGATCCACTACTGGATCAGCTTCGGGGCCGCGCTCCCGATGATCGTGATGATCGGCAGCGGCCTGTTTCTGCAAAGCAAGAAGCACTGGTCGTGGGTCCAGCCGACGGAGGTCCGCGGCACCGGCACCACGCCGGCGATGGATCTCGACGGGATCCTCGCCGCGCTGCGCACGGCGCCCGAGATGAACGTGCACACCTGGGATGACGTCAATCGGCTCGACGTGCGTCCAGGCCGCGGGGTGGTGAAGGCCTGGCTGATGAACGGTTATGAAGTCCAGGTCGACCTCGGCACCGGCCGCGTCCTGCACACAGCCTACCGCCGCTCCGACCTGATCGAGACCATCCACGACGGCTCGTTCTTCGGCGGTGACTGGACCAAGCTCGGCCTGTTCCTCCCGTCGGGGATCGTCGTCCTGCTGCTCTGGATCGGCGGGATGTGGATGTGGTGGGTGCCATTCGCCGCGAAGCGGCGGCACCGGAGAAAGAAACAGCGCGCCATCGCAGCCTAGCCACCGATTGACACCGATTCGACGCCGATTCGGCGCCGGTTCGGCGCCGGTTACTGCAGCGGTCTGCTACACCGTGACCGGCTTCTCGATGATGAAGATGTTGTTCTCGGTTTCCTGGATGGTGACTTCGATCGTGTAGCGGACGCCGCGGCCGGGATACTGCTTCCTGATCACCTCGACGACGCCGTCGAAGACGTAGGCGGCAACGTTCTCGACGCTCGGCCCCTTCCCCTTCAGCATCACCACGCCTTCCGGCTCGAACAGTCCCTTGTCCAGGAACGTCTTGTCCTGCTCGGTGACCAGCATCTTGTGATCCATGAATCGCATTACGTTCTTGATGTCGCCGAATTCGAGCGACATGTCGAGCTCGTCACGGGGAAACTCCTCGGCCGCCACCACGACCTTGCCCTGCCAGGTATGGCCGTGGACGTACTTGCACTTCCCGGGATACCCAAGCTGGCGATGGCCGGTGTGGAACTTGGCCGTGACGATGATCTTTTCCATTGCGAATCTGATTATAGTTTGGGGCCATGAGGCGGATCGCGGTCACGCTCCTCGCCGGCCTCGCCCTGTCGACGGCCGGGTCGGCGCAGGAACCGACCATCGACGTCGTGCTGACGCGCGCCGCCGACTACGTGGCCGACTACCAGAAGCGCCTCGCCGGAATCGTGTCTGAAGAGTTCTACCGGCAGAACGTGGTGGCCACGAGCCGCACGGGCCGGTTCTCGCCGCGGCAGTACCGCGAGCTGCGCTCGGATCTGCTGCTGGTCAGGCCCGGTGAAGACGAGTCGTGGTTGCAGTTCCGCGACGTGTTCGAAGTGGACCGCAAGCCGATACGCGATCGCGACGAGCGGCTCTACAAGCTGTTCATCACCGCGAAGCCCGATCGCCGGCAGCAGGCTGAAACGATCCAGGCGGAGAGCGCGCGCTACAACATCGGGCCAATCCAGCGGACGATCAACATCCCGATCCTGGCGCTGATCTTCTTCGAGCATCGCAACCAGCCGGCGCTCGAGTTCAAGCGGGCGAAGTCCGAGAGTGGCAAGCGCTTCGCCGATCTTGCCGCTGCCGGCAACGTGTGGACGATTGAGTTTCGCGAAGTCACCGACGAAACCATGGTGCGGGGCGCGCAGGGCCGCGGCGTTCCGTCGCGCGGCCGCGTGTGGCTCGACAGCGCCACCGGCCGCATCCTGCGCACCGAGCACATCAGCGAAGACACGTCGGTCCGCGCGGTGATCGACGTCACCTACAAGGCGGAAGCGGGGCTCACACTGCTCGTGCCGGCAGAGATGCGCGAAAACTACCTGGTGCGCCGCAGCGAGCTGCGCATCGACGGCCGCGCGACCTACAGCCGCTTCCGCCAGTTCACCGTGACCACCAGCGAGAAGCCGAAGCCGCAGTGATCATCCGTCCAGCGCCCGCTGATGCGCCTTAGGCCAAACGATATCTTCGCGGTCAGGGCGTCATTCGTAGCGAAGTGCGTGCATCGGGTCGATCTTCGACGCCCGCATCGCCGGGATGAAGCCCGCACCCATGGCGACGATGCCCAGCGCGACGGTCGCGAGCGTGAGGACCATCGGGTCGTGCCCTTGCAGCTCGAAGAGGATCGACTGCGCGAGCCTGCCCACCGCCACGGCGATGATCAGGCCGATCACGCCGCCGATGATCGCCATGCGCGCCACCTGTTTCATCACCATGCCGCGAACGGCGTTGCCGTCGGCGCCGAGGGCCATGCGCAGCCCGAACTCGCGCGTCCGCTGCGCCACCGTGTAGGCGAGCACTCCGTAAAGACCAATCGCCGCCAGCACCGTCGCCAGCAACGCAAACGCCAGCGACAGCGTGCTGATGATGCGATCCTGCGACACGTTCTCGCGGATCTGCGTCGCCATCGTCTTGACATCGCCCACTGGCAGACCCGCGTCGAGCTTGCGTATGATCGCCGGCACCGTGGCGAGCATTTGCTCGGGCGGGGTCGAGGTGCGAACGTAGAAGTAGCCGTAGCCGAGCCGCTCCTCCTGCCGGTACGGCAGGAAGTACTGCGGCGGCACCTCGCGCTTCACGTCGCTGTACTTCGCATCCTGGACGATGCCGACGATTTCGATGTCGGGCTTCGCGTTCCGGCCGCTGGGAGCGAACCGCTTGCCGATCGGGTTGTCGCCGAGGTTGAACTTCTTCGCGAACGCCTGGTTGACGATGCCGACCTTGGGCGCGCCGGCGGCGTCGGCGCGCGTGAACTCGCGGCCCGACATCAGCGC
>JALDXK010000457.1:0-5364 GCA_032155105.1 Acidobacteriota bacterium | reverse complement strand
GGCGTGATCGTTCGGGGCAATCATCGCCGTGAGGTTCAGCGCCTTGCCCGGCGTGGCGTTGACGCGCTTCGAGTCGACGAGGCCGTAGCCGCGCACGAACACGGCGTAATTCGCCTTCGGCAGATCCGGCAGCAGATACCGTCCCTGGTCGTCGGTCACGACGATCTTCAGGAACGGCGTCGGCAGATCCTTCGTCTCGGCGATCACCCAGACGCCGGCTTCGGCCCCCTTGCTGCTGCGGACCACGCCGCCGACGTCGTCGGCGTCGACGGCGATCGCAGCCGGCTGCTGCCGCGCGCTGAGTGTGGAGAGAGACACGGCCAGCAGGGTACCGGCCGCAATGAGGGTGCGGTGTGTCATGGCAAATCCCCGAGAACCAAAATCTGAAATCTGACTTCTGAGATCTGAAATCTATTGCTGTTGCTGACGTGAATCGGTTGTCGTTCGCCGCTGCGCGCGGCGCGCCGCAAGTTCTTCCTGGTACTCCGCGTCGGTCAGGAACGCGATGTCCGTCCACCCATGTCCCATCTCGTCCATCGTCCGGCTGCCCCAGCCAATCCACGCCGTCGGGTCGGGATTGTGCTTGTTGTTCGCCGTGTTGTCATGGATCGACACGGTGTGCAGGATGGTGCCCGCAGGGAAGAGGTGCGGCGTCCTGTACTTATAGGTGATCTGCCAGTTCTGCTCGTAGTGCGTCGCGCTGGTCAGCACTTCGCGCCGGCCGTCGGGATGAATCGCCTCGAGCAGCATCTTCGAGCCGCGGAAGTGCATGTGCGGCTGGAAGCTGATGACCAACGCCGGCTTCGGCAGCGGCCAATAGCGTTCGTGCGTGACCACACTGTTGGGAGGAATGCTGAGAAACGCCGCGCTGTGCAACGGGTTCTCGGCGACGAGCGCTCCCGTCGGCATCGCCGGCTCGTCGATGGCAATCTTGTGTCCGGCGCGGAGCAGCAGGTCCTCGACGCGCTCACGGTTCAACACCCAGTCGTTGCCGAGTCCGGTACGAATGCGGTGCGAGGTGACGACGCGCGTGGGCACCACGCCCTTGGGATAGAACTTGATCCCGACGCGCATGCGGTCGAACGTCTCTTCGCCGTAGGGGTGGTAGTGACCTTCGAAGAGGAAGATGGATCCCGCCTTCAGGAGCTTCGCGGTGCCATCAGGAAAAATGTCGGCATCGTTGCCGGCGCCGTACTCGATCAGGTCCATCGAGTTGCCGACGTTCGATCCCGTGTTGAGGCCGAGGCCGTCCTTGTCGACGCCCTCGGGCAGGTCAACGTAGACGTGCGCGTGGTGCACGGCGCGCCAGGCATCCGGAATGATCTGCACCCACTTCACGTAACGGTCTTCGGTCAGCTTCGGATCGACGTGCTCTTCAGGAATGAAGTCGGGTCCGGACGCCGGAATCTTGAAGCCCTTTTCCATGCGCACAATCAGGTCGGGCTCGCCGTAGGTCCATTCGGTGCTCGGCGGGAACACCTTGGCGGCCGGCGCATCTTCGCGGCGCCCTTCAACGGCGCCACCGTCCACCCACGCCGCGATGGTCGCGACTTCCTGGTCGCTCAGCGAGGGATCCTCGAGATAGTCGCCGATGCTGCGATCGATGTGCCACGGCGGCATCTCGCGGCTCGTCACCTTCGCCTTGATCGATCGCGCCCACGGCCGCACTTCGGCAAACGTCATCAACGACATCGGCGCGGGCGTACCGGGCCGGTGGCAACGCTGACATGAGCGCTGCATGATAGGCAGGACGTCCTTCGTGGTGGCATGCTCGGCGTGGGTGACGGACTCGGCAGAGAACAGCAGCGTCGAAACGAACGCCGCACTGAGGATGCCGGCAAGACGCGGAACGGTGACCATCAGGCCTCCAGATGTTGCGCTTTTCCGAACGCTGGGCATACTTTAGCACCCATGAGGCCCGCGCTAGCTCTTGTTTGCGTGCTGTTGGCCCCGATGGCGACTGGCCTGCGGGCTCAACAAAACCAGCCGATCTACCCCGCCTACGACGGGTTCTTGAAGAACCCCGACGGCAGCTACACGCTGGCGTTCGCTTACTTCAGCCATAACGCCACCAACGTGACGATTCCTCCCGGCGCGAACAATGGCTTTGCGCCGACCCCCGGCGATCGCATGCAGCCCACCACCTTCAAGCCGGGCCACTGGCGCTTTCAATGCGTGATGGTGGTCGGTCCGGAGTTCGACGGGAAGATGAAGTGGACGCTGACCTACGGCGGCGTCACTACGGGCAGCAGCGAACGCATGCTGCAGTCGAACTGGAACCTCGTCGAGGGTGCGCCGGCGCTGTCGAAGATCGACTTCGCGAAGGTGCCGAAGGGCGTGTGCCTGAATCGGCCACCGTCCGTACGCGTGCTCGGCGTCACCGCGCGCCCGAATGGTCCGCCGCCAACGTTGACCGCGTCGCCGAACGAGGAATTCAACCTGTTCGGCAGCGCCCACGACGAAGGCCTCCCGCGCGACAAGACGCTCGTCGTCGAATGGAAGATGCTCAAGGGACCGGGTACGGTGCATTTCACCATTCCAGGATCGGCGCGTACGAAGGCGACCTTCTCGGCGCCCGGCGTGTACGAGCTCGAGCTGACCGCCACCGACGGGGAGTTCACTGAGCGGACAAGGCTGAACGTGAAGGTGGGCGCCTGAGACTTGATACTTCCGAGGACACGGAGGAGTACGGAGGGCACGGAGAGTACTCGCAGAATCTTCTACAGGATTCGAACGCCGCTGCTGCAGCAACTGCGATACCGACCACCCTGATTGAGTGGTTCCGGCCCAAAGATCGCTGGTACGGGCCATGCTCCTGTCGGGGCATGGATCACGACTATCAGGTGACCGGGCAGATCATCGGCTGCGCCATCGAAGTCCACAAGGCCCTTGGCCCTGGGTTGAAAGAAGGCTCGTACGAGAATGCGCTGTGCGAGGCGTTGGCGCGGAAGAACATCAGCTTCGATCGCGAGTGCTCTGTGCCCGTGGTGTTTCACGACGTCCGCGTCGGGAAGTGCCGACCTGATCTGATCGTGGAGAAGGCGGTCGTTGTGGAAGTGAAGGCCGTCGACCGCTTGATTCCTTTATTCACCTCGCAAGTGATCACTTATTTGAGGATCACGCACTTGCGAGTCGGCTTGATTCTGAACTTCAACGTCCCGCGGATGGCCGACGGCATTAAACGTGTCGTCCTGTAGCCTCCTGTACCCTCCGTGCCCTCCGTACTCCTCCGTGTCCTCGGAACGCGCAAGCCTAGATGTGCGCTTGCAAAGCTTCATGCATCCGCCGTCCGTGGGTCAATGACATCAGCACGATGTCGGCCGTGACCGGCGCCCGCCGGAACGCGTCCACACCAATCGCATCGGCGATCGCATTCAGCACCGCCCCGAACCCCGCGCCCACCGGTGGTTCACCAACGCCGCGCGCGCCGATCGGCGTTTCCGGATCGGCGATGTCCAGCGCCGTGGCGTGCATCTTGGCCGGCACATCGAGGATCGTGATCGGCTTGTTGTGGTGAAAGCGCCGCGCGAGCGACAGGCCATAGTGCGGGTCGTAGACCAGTTTCTGATGCAACGCATGCGCGATGCCGAGGCAGACGCCGCCATTCAGCTGGCCAATCAGGCTTCTCGGATTCACGATCGTACCGACATCACCGACCGACAGGAAGTCGACGAGCGTCACCACGCCCGTTTCCACATCGACCTCGACTTCGGCAAAGCCAGCGACGAAGGAGTACGTGTCGCCGTCGCGAGGATACGTGTCTTTCGCCACGCCCATCACGCCCTTACCGGCGTGCAGTGCCGCAGCGGCTTTCGTCACCGCGTGAATGTCGCCAGGCAGTTCATGACCATCGAAGCGGCCGCCAAGCTCGATCGCGCGCGCGGCGGCTCGCGCATACGTCAACCCCCTCGAGGGATTATCGGTACGAAATACGCGCTGGCCGCCGACCGTGTAATCGTCAGGCGACCCGCCGAGATCCTTCGCGGCGATTTCCTGCAGCTTGCGCTTTGCGTCCATCGCCGCGGCATGATTAGCGCGCGTCATGGCGTGCGTCGTCTGGCTGCCGACCGACAGGCAGGTCCACGGCAGGCCCTTGCTGGTGTCGCCCCAATTGACGACGACGTTCTCCCATGGGACGTCCAGGACGTCGGCGGCCACGCGGGCGAGATCGATCACCGAGTGTGTGCCGAGATTGCCGACGCCCGATTGCACGTGCAGCGCACCATCGGGCCGGATCGTCATCAGTCCGTCGAACCCGATCGAGCCGGCGCCGTGCGGCCCGACGGCCACGCCAACGCCACGCACTTTCGATCCGGCGCGCTTGCCGGCAGCGGCCGCGCGATCGTGCCAGCGGAATTGCTCCACGCCGCGATCGAGCGCCTCTTTCACGAACGCGCTCGTGATGTGGCGCCGCCGGCCCTGGGCATCCGGCGCACCGTACTGCGCCTTGCCGGCAGGCGAGTTCAGCCTGCGGATCGCGACCTGATCGATGCCGAGCTGCTTGGCGGCCTTCGTAATCACGCCTTCGCAGATGCCGTTGGCCTGCATCGGCCCCGGCGATCGCTGTTGCGTGCGCGGGGGCGTATTCGTGAGCACGTTGACCGCGCGCCAGCGCATCGCCACCGGTTGATAGATCAGCGACGCGGCATTGCCTGCCGATCGGTGATCGCCCATCGGCCCGTAGGGCCCGTTGTCCTGGACGATGAACAGGTCGAGCGCGAGGATGCGGCCGTCCTTCGCAAACCCGGCCTTGACGCGGCCCGCCATGTTGGTGCGGGCACGCCCGAAATAGCTTTCTTCCTCGCGGCTGACGCGCATCATCACCGGCGCGTTGGCCTTCTTGGCCAGGAGCGCGGGAATCGCCATCGACACGGCGCCGCCGCCCTTGCTGCCGAACCCACCGCCGGTGTACTCGCAGATCAGCACCACATCCTTCGGCTCGATGCCCACCCAGCGCGCGACCGCATCAACAGTGCGCACCACGCTTTGCGTGGAGCAGTGCAGATACAGCTTGCCGTTCTGCCAATACGCCATGGCGCTGCGCGTTTCGAGCGGATGGTGGCCGGTCGACGGCACGACGAACGTCTCGTCGAGCACGAGATCGGACTGCTTCAGGTTCGCGTCGAGGTCGCCGAACGACCATTCCTCCATCGCCTTGCCAATCGGCATTCGGCCCTCGGCGGCGTCGGCGAACTCGGCGTCGGTCCATTTCAGCCGGGTAATTGTCGGCCGTGGAGGTTGACCAGGCGCCGCACCAGGCGACCGGCCCGCGGCAGGCTGGGCTGAGGCGGGGGGAGGTGGCGCCCACACGTTGCCATCGAGCCGCGCATCCGGACCACCGGGGCGCAGGCTTTCGATCGGATC
>JALDXK010000456.1:0-5401 GCA_032155105.1 Acidobacteriota bacterium | reverse complement strand
CGGCCGCTGCAGCTCGAGGGCCAGGAACAGCGACACGGCGAGGCTGCGATCGGCCACGTAGTGCTGCTCGGCAAGGCGGGCTTGCAGGTCCGTGACGCTTTGCACGACGCCAGTCTAATACGGGCCGCAGAAGGCACAGAGACCCAGGGCCACAAGAAGGCACAGAGACCCTGGGCCACAGAAAGCGCAGTCGGCTATGCTGAAGTGATGCGGTTGCTACTGTGTGTCGCGACGGATCTCGAGGGGGCGTTCCTGCGCGCACGGCTGCGACCTGAAGACGATGTGGACGTGGTTCGCACCGGCGTCGGCCCGGTCAACGCGGCGCACGCCCTGACCGTCGCGATTCTCCAGGAGCCGCCGTCGGCCATCATCGTGTGCGGGGTTGGCGGCGCTTACCCGGCGTCGGGCCTCCGCGTCGGCGATGTGGCGTGCGCGGCGATGGAATGCTACGGTGATCTCGGGGCCGCGAGTCCATCCGGCTTCCTCGACATGAAGGCGCTCGGCTTCCCGGTGGTCGCACCAGCGACCTACAACGACCTGCCGCTGCAACTGTTTCCAGCGCCGGCATGCGTGAAGTTCGTCACGGTGTCGACCTGCACCGGTACGGACGCGGCGGCGCGCGCGGTTGCCGCCCGCACCGGTGGCGCGGTCGAGAACATGGAAGGCGCGGCGATTGCACACGTGGCGCTGCTGCACGGCATTCCCGCCGGCGAGATTCGCGGCATCAGCAACATCGTGACCGATCGCGATCCGGCATCGTGGCGGCTGAAGGACGCCGCCCAGGCGGCGCAGGAGGCCGCGCTCGCGTGGATCGCCCAACGGTAGATTTCGGATTCTCGTCGTGCCCCAACGACACGTTTGCGTTTCACGCGCTCGTGCACGGGCTCGCCGGCGAGCTGTGCGTGGCGCCGCACATCGACGACATCGAGGCGCTCAACATCCGCGCCGCGACCGCGGACGCGGAGGTCACGAAAGTGTCGATCGCCGCGTATGGCTACGGGCTGCGCGATCGCTACGTGCTGCTTCGCGCGGGCGGCGCCGCCGGCTTCGGCGTCGGGCCGATCATCGTCTCGCGCACCCCGCGCGAGGTAGGCGGGCGCATCGCCATCCCCGGCGAGCGCACCACCGCCAACCTGTTGCTGCGGTTGCTGGGCCGGTTCGAGACCGTCGTGATGCGGTTCGATCAGATCGAAGATACCGTGCTTCGCGGCGAGGCCGACTGCGGCCTGCTGATCCACGAAGGTCGGTTCACATATCAAGGCAAGGGGCTCACGCTGCTCGCGGATCTTGGCCATGTGTGGGAAGCGCGGATGCAGTGCCCGCTGCCGCTCGCCGGCATCGCCATCCGTCGCGAGCTGGCGCCGCACCTGGCGCCGATCGTCGATCGCGCGCTGCGCGCCAGCGTCGAATACGCGTTCGCGCACCCGCAGGCGAGCCGCGACTACGTGGCATCGCTCGCACAGGAGATGGATCCGGACGTGGCGCGCCGCCACATCGACCTCTACGTCAACGACTACACGCTTGCCCTCGACGAAGAGGCGGTGATGAAGATGCTCGAGTGGGGCGAACAGCAAGGCCTGTTTCCCCGCACCGCCCTACCGGCCTTCGTGCCGATGCCGACGCGGGCCTGACCTGACTTCAGAGGAGATTCCATGCGGCGTTTGATTCTCTCCCTCGCCGTCCTCGCACTTGGCGTCGTGATCCGAGCGCAGCCGACCGCGGTGCTGCCGCCGGCGGTGCGCGCTGCGGCCGACGCGATCTCGGCTGAACAGCTGGCGTGGGACCTCGCGGTGCTGGCGTCGGACGAGTATCGAGGCCGTAACACGCCATCTCCCGGGTTCGATGCCGCGGCCGACTACATCATTGCGCGGCTGGCCAAGGCGGGCGTGAAGCCGGCGGGTGACCAGGGCTCATTCCGGCAGCACTACGAGCTGCGCGAATCGCGCCTCGACGCCGACGCGGCGTCGATCGAGATCGCCGGCCGCCGCTTCACGCTCGGCCGCGACTTCGCGATGCGCTCGCTCGCCGGACCGATCGCCGGGGAGTTGCCGGTCGTGTACGTCGGCCACGGCTGGGTGATTCCCGACCGCAAGATCGATCCCTATGCCGGCGTCGACGTGCGCGGCAAGCTGGTGCTGGCGCACGGCCCTCGCGCGCTGCCGAAGGGCGTGCAGGTGCAACAGCTCGGCCGGGTCGCGGTCGGCGCCGAGCCGCCGCTGACCGCGGCCGCCGATCGCGGCGCCGCCGGCGTACTGTTCATCACCCAGGCCAGCGAGCTCACGCGCTGGGACGACATCAAGTCGGCCAATACCGTCCGCCGGGAACTCGAGCCGCAGGTGCCGTCGGCATATGCGGCGGTCCCGACGACATCTGTCCTACTGACCCCGCCGGTCACCGCCGCGTTGCTCGACGGCGAGTCCCTCGCTGCCGCGGCGGCATTGCGGCTCGGCGATCAGGCCGACTATCCCGCGTCGTTTGAATTGAAGAAGAAGGCGACACTGCGCCTGCCGATCGCCGCGAGTACGGTCTATCGACCCTACAACGTCGTGGCGATGATCGAAGGCGGCGATCCACAGCGAAAAGACGAGGCCGTCACCGTGTTCGCCCACCTCGATGGCGCGGTTGGGTCGCGCACGATTGATGGCGACGCGATTTACAACTCCGCAGACGACAACGCGTCCGGCAGTGCCGCGCTGTTGTCGATCGCCGAACACATGGCGGCGGGGCCGCGGCCGAAACGGACGATGGTGTTCGTGTGGGACAGCGGTGAGGAGCAGGGACTGTGGGGCACGCGCTGGTTCGTGCATGCGCCGCCGGTGCCGTTGTCGCAGATTGTGGCGCACCTCAACGTCGACATGATTGGCGCCAGTCGCCGGCCGGGCTCGGCCGACTCCGCGTCCTCAGGGGTCACCGAGCAGAACGAGGTGTTCCTGATCGGCCCGCGGGTGTTGAGCGCGCAAGCATCCGCGCTCCTCGATCGTTGGAACGACGATTACCTCAAGCTGCGCTTCAATCGCGAGCACGATCGCTGGGACAGCGAGTTCTTCTACCCGCGAACCGATGCCGGCCCGTTCCTCGAGCGCGGCATCCTGACGATTGGCTTCACCACGGGCATCCACGGCCGCTATCACCTGCCGGCAGACGAGGCACGCGCGCTCGATCCGGTCCAGGTGCACGCGGTCGCGCGCACGGTGTTCACCAGCCTGTGGATGCTGGCCGACGCCGCCGAACGGCCGCGGATCGATCAGCCCATTCCGAGTACGGTTCCGCGCCACAAATAATTCCGGGAGATCCGCATGAGCGTGAATGCTGTTGTGCGCTCCGTGCTCACGGGCGCACTGCTCCTTGTCGCAACGTCGCCCTTTGGAGAGACGGCGGCACCCGCGCAGGCACGCACCTACGATCAGCTGCTCACGCTGTTCAAGGAGTGGCGGGCCTTCGAGGAGCCGCCGCGAGTGAATGGTGTCCCCGATTACTCCGCCGCCACGAACGCGAAACGGCTTGCGGAACTCCAACGCCTCCAGGGTCGGCTCCAGGCAATCGACACCGCAGGCTGGTCGATCAAGGAGCAGGTGGATCATCACGTGGTCCGTGCCGAGATGAACGGCATGGAGTACCACCTCCGGGTACTCCAACCATTTGCGCGCGACCCGGCGTACTACGCGTCGATCGTGAGCGCTGAAAGCGACACGCCGTCAAAGGAAGGTCCGGTCATCCACGGCGCGATCCGGTTGTTTGACTATCCGGTCTGGCCGCGGACCCAACTCGACGCGGTGTCGGCGCTATCGCCGGTGCAAGCCAGTGAGCTGTCGTCGAAGATGCACACGATTCCGCCTCTGCTCCAGGCCGCGCGGAACAATCTCGCGGCCGCCACCGCGAGAGACCTGTGGGTTGGCGGCGTGCGGGCTATCGATGAGCAGTCGCAGGTTCTCGAGCAGCTGGCATCGCGTGTCGGGGGCTCCCAGCCCGGCCTCCGTGAAACGATCGACACCGCTCGGCAGGCGACGGTGGAGTTTGCGTCGTGGCTCAGGGCCGAGGCGCCCAAGAAGACCGAACCGTCGGGGATCGGCAAGGCGCAATACACCTGGTACCTGCGCAATGTGCTGCTCGTGCCGTTCTCGTGGGAAGAGGAAGTCACGATCACGAAACGCGAGTTGGCCAGGGCACATACCTCCCTTCGCCTCGAAGAGAATCGCAATCGGCGGTTGCCGCCACTCGCCGCCGCCAGCACTGCGGAGGCCTACAACGCGCTGCAAGACCGTGCGATTCGCCGCTATCTCGAGTGGGTGGCGGACCAGCAGATTCTGACGATGGAGCCGTGGATGGAGCGCGCGTTGCGCGAACGGACCGCGCCGTTCACGCCCGTGGCATCACGAAATTTCTTTGCCGAGATCACGCATCGCGATCCGATCCCGCTGTGGACGCATCTCTACCACTGGTGGGACAACATGCGGATCCGCGTGGCGCCGCATCCCAGCCTGATTCGGCGGGGTCCGCTGCTCTACAACGTCTGGATGAGCCGATCCGAAGGCATGGCGACGTCGATGGAAGAGTGGATGATGCACGCGGGTCTCTACGACGAATCGCCGCGGTCGCGCGAACTGGTGTGGATCATGCTGCTCAACCGCGCCGCGCGCGGCCTCGGCAACCTGTATGCGCACGCCAACGAGCTGACGATGGAGCAGGCCGGCGACATTCACGTGAACTGGACTCCGCGAGGCTGGATGCGGCGTGATCCGCTGCTCGGCTTCGAGCAGCACTTGTATCTGCGGCAACCGGGTTACGGTGCCAGTTACATCACCGGCGGCCGGCTGATGGAGGAAACCATTGCCGAGCGCGCGCGGCAGCTCGGCGATGGCTTCACGATGCGGCGCGTGATGGACGAGATCAACGCCGCCGGGATGATTCCGGTCTCCCTCGTCTACTGGGAGGTCACCGGCGACGATCGCATGATCCGCGAGCTGCTGCAGGGCCGTCCGCTGCCGCCGCGCTAGGCCACCGATTGACACCGATTGCGCACCGATTGCTCGGCCCTAATCGGTGTGAATCGGTGGCCTACTTCTTGCCCGGCGCCGACGGGGCGAGGCTGGGCGCCTTGCCCTGCGCCTGCACGAGCGAGTCGGCGTAGTAGTTGACGACATTCGCCTTGTTGCGCAGCGAGGTCACGTAGGCGGCACGCAGCAGTTGCTCGCGGCGTCCGCGCAGCGTGGTGGTGATCGCGTCCTTCACCTGCGGCATGCTCGGATCCTTCTGGCCCGCGGTGTCGCGGGCGACGAGCAGCACGATGGTGTGGCCGCCGCCGATGCTGACCATTTTCACCGAGCCGGGCTGCGAGTTGAACACGGCGTCGCGCAGCGGCGCGGGCACGTTCTTCAGCGCCGATACGGGCACGAACCCGAGG
>JALDXK010000455.1:0-5423 GCA_032155105.1 Acidobacteriota bacterium | reverse complement strand
TGCGCCGGCAGCTGATGGAGATGGTCAAGCGGCCAGTGAATCTACAGGCCTCACGCGATATCGTCCTGAGCTTTCGCGGCGACTTGCTCGGGCAGCCGTACCTGACGCTGTTCGCCAAGCCCGAAGGACTGAGCCTTACCGACCCAGTAATCCCTGCATGACGTTCCGGTTGCTGACGTACAACATTCTCGAGGGCGGACGCGGGCGCACCGAGGCGATCGCGAACGTAATCAACACGTGCGCGCCGGACCTGGTGTTGCTGCAGGAGGCGACCGATCCCGGAAACGTCGCGCGGCTCGCGGAGGCGACGGGCATGGCCGACTGGAAAACGTTCAAGCGGCAGTCCCTGGGATTCATGAGTCGCAAGCCAGTGGCGTTCAGTCAATGGATCCGGCCGCGCATCTCGCGCCATGCGTTCCTGGAGGTGATTCCCGAGGGCGAGCAGTTGATCGTGTTCGGCGTGCACCTCAGCGCGGTGCTCGCAGCGTGGACGGAGCAGCGCCGCACCCTCGAGTTCCGCGCCCTGATGCGCAGCGTGGCGTATCACGAGGATCGTTTCCACGTGCTGGCGGGAGACTTCAACACGATTGCGCCCGGCGACACGCTCGAAAAGGCGCGGCTGCCACTCTACCTGCGCCAACTGATGTGGCTGAGCGGGGGCAGCGTGCGCTGGCGGGCGATCCAGACGGTACTCGACGCCGGGTACGCGGACGCGTTCAGGGAACGACATCCCTCGGATCCGGGACTCACGCTGCCCACCACGAATCCGCAGGTCCGCCTCGACTACGTATTCGTGCCGCGCACGGAGACCAGGCGCGTGAGGACGTGCGAAGTCGTGAAAGATCCCGCCGCAGTCGGCGCCTCCGATCATTTTCCGGTGTTCGCAGACCTCGATCTCAACGGATTGCCTTCGGTTCCGCGCCGTTAAGCGTCCTCCAGCTCGTGCGTGAACGGGGGCCCGCCGCTCCGAAGCCGCGACGATGTCGGGGCCTGCCCCCCGTAGCCGCGCGCCTGCGAAGGCGGGCGCGCGGCGAAGGGGACCTGTCCCCCGTAGCTGCGACGCGGCGAAAGAACGGAGCAGCGAAGGGGGAACAATCGGTAGACGCTCTACGTATCCAAGCGTAGACCGTCTACATATGGCAAAACCTCCTGAGTCCGAGCGCCTCGAGCTGCTCCAGGGCACCCTGGACATGCTCATCCTTCGCACCCTGCAGTGGGGACCACGTCACGGCCACGGCATCGGCCAGACGATCAGCCAGCATTCCGACGACCTGCTGAAGGTCGAAACCGGATCGCTCTATCCGGCGCTGCATCGCCTCGAAAAGAAGGGGTGGCTGAAGTCGGAATGGGGCATCAGCGAAGCCAATCACAAAGCCAAGTTCTATCGGCTCACCGCCACCGGCAAGGCCCAGCTCTCGCGCGAGCAGAATCGCTGGTCGCTGCTCGTCAACGCGATCGGCCGCGTGATGAATCCGGCCAAGGCCGGCGAGGAGTAACACCGTGCGGCCCGACCTCAACGAACTGGACGACGAGATCAAGGGACACCTCGCGCTCGAGATCCAGCAGCGGATCGAACGCGGTGAGGATCCCGAGGCGGCGCGTCTCGCGGCGTTGCGGCAGTTCGGGTACGTCCCGAAGTTGCGCGACCAGATGCGCGGCGTGTGGTACAGCCGCTGGTTCGATCTCGCCGAGGCGATGCTGCAGGAGATACGGGTCGGCCTGCGATCGCTGCTGCGCGCGAAGGGCCTCGCCGCCACCGTGGTCGTTACCCTCGCCCTCGGCATTGGCGCCAACGCCGCGATTTTCAGCGTGGTGCGCGGCGTGCTGCTGCGCCCCCTCGTCAATCGCGGCGAGGATCGGCTGATCTACATCGGGCAGAGCGCGACCGGCCTCGGCAACAACAGCGCCCGCTTCTCGGTGCCCGAGATCAACGACCTGCGGGCCCGCATGACGACCATCAGTTCCTTCGGCGAGTTCTCGGTGATCGACTTCACGCTGGTCGGGCTCGGCGAGCCGCGCGTGGTGCAGGCCGGCGTCGTCAACGGGTCGTACTTCGAGGTGTTGGGGCTGCAGCCGGTGCTGGGCCGCCTCCTCGACGCGCGCGATGAAGGTCTCAAGGCGGCCGGCGCGGCCGTGCTGACGCATCGCTTCTGGACCAATTCACTCAACAGCGACCCGTCGGTGATCGGCAAGACCATCACGCTCGGGACGCGCACCGCCACCATCGTTGGCGTGCTGGAACCGTCGGTGCCGTACCCGGCCGACACCGAACTTGTGGCCAACCTGGTGACCAGCCCGCACCACCTCGGCGCGACGATGGTGACCGAGCGCACGCACCGGATGACCGACCTGTTTGGGCGGCTGAAGCCCGGCGCGACGATCGAGGAGGCGCGCGCGGAGTTGGTGACGGTGCACGCCGCGATGAAGCGCGAGCATCCGGAGTCGTATTCAGCGACCGCCAACCTGCAGGTGCGGGTGGCCCGCCTGCGCGATCAGATTTCCTCGCCGGCGCGGCCGATCCTGCTGGTGCTGCTCGCCGCCGCCGCTGTCGTCTTCATCATCGCCTGCTCAAACGTCGCCAACCTGATTCTCGCGCGATCGGTGCGCAGGGAAGGCGAGCTCGCCGTGCGCGCGGCCCTCGGTGCGAGCAACGGCGCGCTGCGGCGCACGCTGCTGGCAGAGAGTCTGGTGCTCTGCGCCGCCGGCGCCGCGCTGGGGATGCTGTTGGCGCGGCCCCTCGTGTCGGTGGTGGCCGCCTTCGCCGCCCGGTTCTCGGTGCGTGCGCTGGAGGTCACGGTCGACAGCAGTTTGCTGTGGGTAGGCGCCGTGCTGGCCATCGCCGCCGCCGTGTTGCTGGCCTACGTGCCGAAGCTGCCGTCGACGCAGTCGCCAGCCGGATTCGGATTGGCCAACGGCAGCATCCGCCTGACGCCGGCCACGAATCGCCGGCTGCGTCTGTTCGCGATGACGCAGATCGCGTTCTCGTTCGTGATGCTGGCCGGGGCGGCGATGCTGCTCGCCGCGCTCGTCGCGTTGCAGACCTCGCACACCGGCTACGACATGCGGCAGGTGCTCGCGATCGATCTGCCGATGCCCTCGCTCACCGGTGCGAATGCCAAGGAGATGGAGGTCTACAACGAAATGGTGCGGCGCATCGACGCGCTGCCCGGCGTTGACGGCGTCGCGCTCGCCAGCTTCGTGCCCTGGCGCGACGCAAACTCGCTGGTCGCCGCCTCGTCTGGCTTCACCGTCGAAGGGTTCACGCCGG
Organism: Acidobacteriota bacterium; assembly: GCA_032155105.1. GTDB lineage: Bacteria > Acidobacteriota > Vicinamibacteria > Vicinamibacterales > UBA2999 > 12-FULL-67-14b. The sequence continues at coordinate 2,155 of JALDXK010000455.1, read as the reverse complement.
CCAACGGCGAAGAGAATCCGCGCGCGCGGTTGCGCATGGTCGCCCCCGGGTTCTTCAAGGTGCTCGGCGTCACTATGTCTGCCGGCCGCGACTTTACAGACGACGATCGGCGTGACAGCGAAGCAGTGGTGGTGGTGAGCCAGAGCGTGGCGTCGCGGCTGTTCCCGAACGGCGATGCGTTGAATCGCAAGATGTGGTGGACCGATCCCTACTTCGGTCCCAAGCCCTTTCCGCGGCGCATCGTGGGCATCGTGGCCGACGTCGACGATGTGAATGTCGTGAAAGGGCCGGCGATGATCGTGTATCACCCGATCCGGCAAATGGGGCTGGCCGGCCGCATGTTCGTACATGCCGCCGGCGATCCGTACGCGCTCGTCACGCCTGTGACACGCATTGTCCGCGAGCTGGCGCCGAACCAGCCGATCGAACGGCCGGCGACGCTCGAGGACATCCGCGCCGAGGTGTTGGCGCCGGAGCGGATCAACGCGTTCGTCTTCACGGGGTTTGCGGGCGTGGCGCTGCTGATCGCGGTGGTCGGTGTGGCCGGCGTGCTCGCCTTTGGCGTCAACGCGCGCATCCGCGAGTTCGGCGTGCGGCTCGCAATCGGATCCACCCCGCGCCACCTGTTGATGGGTGTCCTTTCGGAAGGCCTGGCGATCGTCGCCATCGGCATCGCGGCCGGCGCGATCGGCGGCTACGCGTTTGCGGCGCTTGGCGCGAGCTACTTCGGCAACCTTCGGCTGCCCGGTGCGTGGCCCATGTCCGGCGCAGCGGCCGTGCTCATCGCCGCCGCGGTGATCGCGTCGCTCATGCCCGCCGCGCGCGCGTCGAGGATCGACGTGTTGCAGGCGCTGCGCGCGGAATAACACCATGCACGGACCAGCAGCGTTGATCCTGCCCATCCACATTCTCGGCGGCGTCCTCGCGCTCGTCACGGGTTACGTCGCGCTCTACGCGACGAAGGGCGCCACCACGCATCGCAAGAGTGGCATCTTCTTCGTCTACGCAATGGTGGTGATGTCGTTGAGCGGTGCGTTCATCGCGCTGCTGCACAACAACGCCATTTCGGTGGTGGCCGGCCTGATGACCTTCTACATGGTGGCAACCGGAATGCGCACCGTGCAACGGCGCTCCGAGCCGGTCGCGTTCGTCGATCGCGCGGCGACGCTGTTCGCGCTGGTCGTGGCCGTCGGGTGTTTCATTGTCGGCGTCCAAGCTGCGGGCCGCGGCCGTCCCGAAGCGTACCCGCTGTTCATCTTCGGCATGGGGGGGGTGCTTGGCGTCCGAGGCGATCGGCGAGTGGCACGCGAGGGCGGCATCTCCGGACAGCGCCGCATCGCGCGCCATTTGTGGCGCATGTGTTTCGCGATGTGGGTGGCGGCGGCGTCGTTCTTCTGGGGCCCCCAGAATCGCGTGCCCGGGTTGCTGCGCATTCCGGTACTGCAAGCCGTGGCGGTACTGACGCCGATCGTCGTGATGGTGTATTGGCTGATTCGCGTCCGCGGCCGGCGAGCGGTCCGCAGCCTCTCTCTGAACAACCCCTCTGAGGCAGTCTGACATGACCAACGAGATCAAGACACGGAAGCCGATCCGGCTCTGGCCGGGCGTGGCGCTCGTGATCGCCGTAGTGCTGTTCTATGTTGGATTGCCGATCGCCCTCCCGGACGCGGAGCTGCCGGTGGACCTGATCGCCGTGATGATCGGCGCCGTGTTGATCGTGATCTGGTGGCTGGCATTCAGCCGCGCGCCGTGGCTCGAACGTCTTGGCGTGATCGGGTTCATGGCTGCCGCGATGCTGATCGCCAAACCGCTGACGCATCCGTCGATCGAAGGCGCCGGCCAGCGAATGATCATGTACGTCTTGCCGGTGCCGTTCCTGGCGCTCGCCCTCGTTGCGTGGGCGGCGGCGGCGCAGAAACTCCGCGGCGCTGCGCGCCATGCGGCACTGGTCGCGGCGGTCGTGCTGTCGTTGACGCCGTTCCTGATCGTCAGGACCGCCGGCGTTTCGAGCACCGGATTCGAATTGCACTGGCGGTGGACGCCGACGCCGGAGGAGATCCTCCTCGCGCGCGGTGATGACGAGCCGAAGGCATCAGAAGTCGACGAACCCAAAGGTTCGCCGCTGCCGACAGCTTCGAAGGCATCAGGAATCGAC
>JALDXK010000454.1:0-5434 GCA_032155105.1 Acidobacteriota bacterium | reverse complement strand
TCGTCGGTGACGTAGACCTCGCCGTGCTGGTACGGGCTCATCGTGCCCGGATCGACGTTGATGTAGGGGTCGAACTTCTGCAGGCTCACGCGATAGCCGTGGCCTTCGAGCAGCGCGCCGATCGAGGCGGCGGCCAGACCCTTGCCGAGCGACGACACGACGCCGCCGGTGACGAAGATATATTTGGGCTGATGCGGACGATTATCCATTTGCGGTCTCATGCATGAGCTGTCTGACCCGTTCGAGGTCGGCCGGGGTGTCGACGGCGGCCGTCATGTGCGGCGTCTCGACCACCCGGATGCGGATGCCGTTGGCCAGCGCGCGGAGCTGTTCGAGCGATTCGGTAAGCTCGAGCGGCACCGCGGGCAGGGCGGCTAATTTCAGCAGCGTTTCGCGCCGATACACATAAAGCCCCAGGTGTGCGCGCGCCAGCGTCGGAACGCTGGCGGCGTCGTCGCGGGGGAACGGAATCGGGGCGCGCGAGAAGTAGAGCGCGAGCCCGCGAGTATCGCTGACCACCTTGACGACGTTGGGGCTGAAGAATTCATCGGCGCCGGCGAGCGGCCGGCAGATGGTGCTCATCTCGAGGCTGGGGTCCTCGAGCAGCGGCGCGACGGCGGCGTCGATCGTGTCGGGCTCGATCAGCGGCTCGTCGCCCTGGAGGTTGACCACGGCACGACACGGGTGCGCGGCCACCACCTCGGCGATGCGGTCGGTGCCGCTGACATGGTCGGCGCGTGTCATCAGCGCGGCGCCGCCGAACCCGCGCACCGCCGTGGCGATGCGCTCGTCATCGGTGGCCACGATCACCGCGTGCACGAGCCGCGCCGAGGCAGCGCGACGGTACACGTGCTCGATCATCGGGCGGCCGGCGATGTCAGCGAGAATTTTTCCGGGGAGACGGGTAGATGCGAACCTCGCGGGAATGACGGCGAGGACCGATGATTCAGTCAGCGTGAATGGCAGACGCTCGACCGAACTGGGGTGCACGTCGAATCATACCACAGCGAAACTGCTATGATCGCTGCTGACGTGCGCGACCAGGCGTAAACTGCGAACAGGAGCTTGTCCATCGAAGCACGACGCGAAGGTGGAAAAGTAACAGCGTGGAAATCACTCCGGGCTCGATAGGACGTTTCGTTGCGACCGCCGCCGCCACCGGATGGCTGGTGATCGGATCCACGATCCGCGACAACCCCGACGATCGCCCTCCGCGCGCCGACACGCCAGCGCCGGCTGCCGCCGCTCAGCCGTCCTTCACCTATTCCAATGAGCTGCGCGAGCGGTTGAACCGTCGCGTGGCACCGGAACCTGGCCGCAATCCGTTCCAGTACGGCTCGCGTCGTTCGCCTGCCGCTGCGCTCGAGCTGCGCCGCGAGGCGGCCGCGGAGCCGGCGGTGGCGGCGATGCCGGCGGAACCGCCCGCGCCGCACGTGAAGTTATCCGGGATCGCGATGAGCGAGCAGGATGGCGCGAAGGTCTACACCGCGATCGTGATCGAGAACGGGGTCATGGTCCTCGGGAAGGCCGGCGACAAGCTGCCGAGCGGCGGTGTGATCGTACGCGTCGACGAGATGTCTGTCATCGTGGCCGACGTGGCCGGGATCACACAGACACTGCGTTTGCCCTGAAGCCGGTAGACGGTGAACACGTAGAGGCGGGACTCCCTTGTCCGCCGAAGCGCGTGCGCGAAGGTGGAAGACCCGCCCTACGAGTCAGCCTCACACCCTTACGAGCCAGGCGGCCTTCAGTTGTTTCAAGTTGCGAATCTCGTTCACCACCGCAGGTGGCACAGCCGGCGGTTCATCCAGATGCACCGCGCCCACCGCATGCCCACCGTCGGTCCGGCCAAGCGAGAAGTTGGCGATGTTGATGGTGTGCTTGCCGAGAATCGTACCAAGCTCGCCGATGACGCCCGGTTGATCGTTGTTCTCGAACAGCAGGATGGTGCCGGCGAGCGGCGCTTCGAGCGGCACGCCGTTGAGCAGCACCAAACGCGGTCCGTGCCCGGGTAACACGGTGCCTTCGACGTAGCGTTCGCCAGTGCTCGTGGTGAGCTTCAGGGAAATCAGTGTGCGATAGCTGCGCAGGCGTGTGCTCGATGACTCGATCAAGTCGATGCCACGCGCGGTCGCCACGGCGCGCGCGTTCACTTCCGTCACGGCTTCCGACAAAATTGTTTGGAAGAGTCCTGCCAGCGCGGCGTTGAGGATCAGCGGATGCTGGCCCGTCGCGAGGTCGCCGTAGTAGCGGACGCTGAGCGATTGAATTCTCGCTTCGCCCATTTGCCCAACCAGGCTGCCGAGCTGCTTGGCGAGCAGCACGTATGGCTGGAGTTTCTGGAACTCCTCCGGCGGGATGGATGGAAAGTTGACAGCGTTACGAATCACGCCGGTCTTCAGGAAGTCGCGAAGCGCCGTGGCAGTTTCCACGCCAACCAGTTCCTGTCCTTCTTTCGTCGACGCGGCGATGTGCGGGCTCGCCACCACCTGCGGCAGTTGCTGCAGCGTGTGATCCTTGGTCGGCTCCGACGTGTAGACGTCGAGCGCCGCGCCGCCGATGTGGCCCGACGTGATCGCCTCGACCAGCGCCGCTTCGTCGATCAGCTCACCGCGGGCGGTGTTGATGATCTTCAGGCCCGGTTTGCACTGGGCCAGCCGCTCGGCATTGAACGTGTGTTTGGTCTGCGGCGTCGACGGCATGTGCAGCGACAGATAATCCGCGCGCGCGCACAGCTCGTCGAGCGACACCAGCTCGATGCCGAGACCGTCGGCCACCTGTTTGTTGATGAAGGGATCGTGCGCGATCACGCGCATCTCAAATGCTTGCGCCCGGCGCGCCACTTCCTGGCCGATCCGGCCAAGACCGGCGAGACCAAGTACTTTGTCGCGCACTTCTTCGCCAAGAAAACTCTTCTTGTCCCATTTGCCTTGCTTCATCGACGCGTCGGCGGCCGGCAACTTCCTGGCCAGCGCGAGCAGCTGAGCCATGGCCAGCTCGGCAACGCTGATGCTGTTGGCACCTGGCGCGTTCATCACCACGATGCCGCGCGCGCTGGCGGCATCGACGTTGACGTTGTCGACGCCGGTGCCCGCGCGAGCGATGGCACGGAGTTTCGGCGCGCCCGCAATGATCTCGGGCGTGACCTTCGTAGCGCTGCGCACGACGAGCGCGTCAGCCTCCATCAGATCGGAGATCAATTGTTCGGGGGTTCGACCGGAACGCGCATCAACAGTCCAACCTTCGGCGCGAAGCAGGTCTAGAGCGGTCTTCGGAAGATCGTCGGCAACAACTATGAGCATCACGGGATCCCGGAAGGAAAGTGGAACGAATATAATAGTGTGTTTGCGATCCGTCGATTTGCGTGGTCGACTGACAGGTAGTTGCCGACGTTCGCTTGAGGGCGCACCACGGATGGTGCAATTCGCTGATTTGTTCCGAAACACGGGCGTTACACGGCGTTCACAGATGCTTTTCCACAAGGTTTTCCACAGAAACTGTGGATGCATCGTCGCAAGTTAAAGGGAACCTGACCTAACGGAGTGGATGATGAATCGGAAAGTGACAGTCGTCGGCGGTGCGGGAAACGTTGGCGCAACGGTGGCGCGTGCGATCGCGCAGCGAGAACTCGCCGATGTCGTCGTGGTCGACATTGCCGACACCAAGGCGGCCGGTGTCGCGCTTGATATCTACGAGTCGTGCCCGATCGAAGGGTCGGCGTCACGCGTCATCGGTGTTGGCACGAAGGACTTCGCGGAGAGCACCAACTCCGACGTCGTGGTGATCACCTCCGGCATGCCGCGCAAGCCCGGCATGAGCCGCGACGACTTGCTCAACGTGAACTACAAGATCATGCAGGACGTCACGGCTGAGATTGTCAGGCACTCGCCGAACTGCATCATTGTCCCCGTCGCCAATCCGCTCGACGCCATGTCGCAGGCGGTCTACAAGCTCAGTAAGTTTCCGCGCGAGCGCGTGATTGGCATGGCCGGCGTGCTGGATTCGGCGCGCATGAGCACCTTTATCGCGATGGAACTGAACGTGTCGGTCGAGAACGTGTCGTCCTTCGTACTCGGCGGACACGGCGACACGATGGTGCCGCTGCCGCGTTACACGACGGTGGCCGGCATTCCGATCACCGAACTGCTCCCGGAAGACCGCATCAAGGCTATTTGCGAGCGCACGGCCAACGGCGGCGCCGAAATCACGAAGCTCGTCGGTACGAGCGCGTGGTATGCGCCCGGCGCGTCCGCCGCGTTGATGGTCGAGGCGATCCTGAAGGACCAGAAGAAGATCATGCCGTGCTCGGTGTACCTCCAGGGGGAGTATGGCGTGAACAACCTGTTCGTCGGCGTGCCGGTGAAGCTCGGCGCGAAGGGTGTCGAGAAGATCATGGAGATCACGCTGACGGAAGACGAGAAGGCAGCCTTCAAGAAGTCAGCGGACGCCGTGAAGGAGCTCGTCGACGTCATCGGCGTCTAGTTCAGGCGTCCCTTATGAAAATCCACGAGTACCAAGCCAAAGCAGTTCTCTCCAAGTACGCCGTTCCGGTTCCGCGGGGTGAGGTGGCATTCACCACGCAAGAAGTCGCCGAAATCGCCAAGCGTCTTGGCACCAGGGTCGTGGTCGTCAAGGCGCAGATCCACGCCGGCGGCCGCGGCAAGGCCGGGGGCGTCAAGCTTGCCAAGTCGGCTGAGGAAGCCGGGACGATTGCGGGCGACTTGCTCGGCGCGACGTTGGTCACCTACCAGACCGGTCCTGCTGGCCAGAAAGTGTCGCGGCTGCTGATCGAGGAAGGCCTCGCCATCGATCGCGAGCTCTACCTTGGTCTCGTGCTCGATCGCTCCACCAAGCGCATCGTTCTCATGGTGAGCAAAGAGGGCGGCGTGGAGATCGAAAAGGTCGCCGAGGAGCACCCTGAGAAGATTCACAAGGTGTTCATCAACCCGGCGGTCGGGCTGCAGGCCTTCGAGGCGCAGCGGCTCGGGTTCGCGATTGGGTTGAGCGGCGAGTCACTGAAGAAGGGCGTCAGGATGATGATGGCGCTTTACAACGCCTTCATCGCCACCGACGCGTCGATCGTCGAGATCAACCCGCTCATCGTCACCAAGAGCGGCGATCTGCTTGCGCTCGACGCGAAGATGAACTTCGACGACAACGCGCTCTATCGCCATCCCGACATTCGTGACCTGCGCGACGCCAGCGAGGAAGATCCGCTCGAGGTCGAAGCCTCGAAGTTCTCGCTCAACTACATCCGCCTCGACGGCAACATCGGCTGCATGGTCAACGGCGCCGGCCTGGCGATGGCGACCATGGACGTGATCAAGCTCAATGGCGGCGAGCCGGCGAACTTCCTCGACGTCGGCGGCGGCGCCACCAAGGAGCGCGTGACCACCGCGTTCAAGCTGATCCTGTCCTCGGACAAGGTCAGGGC
>JALDXK010000453.1:0-5439 GCA_032155105.1 Acidobacteriota bacterium | reverse complement strand
GGCCCCGCCGGAGGGGGCGGCGCGTACTGGTTGCAGCCGGGGACGGCAACGATGGCGCAAAGCGTAATGGCAACCCGACGCATGTGTCCTCCAGGGCCCCGCCGAGGCGGGGCAAAGCATGGCTATGGAATGATGTGCATTCAGCCTCACCGACCGACAGATGTCAATTCGTTTTGCCGGACGCGGCCTGGCCGGCCTTCACGCCGCATTCACGTCTGCGGCTGCGATAGAGTGAAGGCGCGAATGAAATCGCCTCTCTTTCCCTTTCTACTTGCCGCGATCGTGACGGTGCTCATCGGCGTCGGGGTGTGGATGGAGCCGTATTTTGCCGGGGACGTCGAACTGACGCGCGCCTTCCAGGCCGCGACACCGAATCCAGGCTGGTGGGCCACTCCGATCAGCCGCCTCGCGCCCGCCCCGGCGAAGTACTACGTGATGGTCATCGCGCTGGTGCTGTCGTTCGTGCTGGCAGGCTGGCGCGGCCTCGTGATCACCGGCGGGTTTCTCGCCCTCGAACAGTACGGCGCCGAGGCGACCAAGGCGATCTTCGCGCGGCCGCGGCCGTCGCGCGATCTGATCGCGGTGGTCGGCAACCCGACCGGCTTCACCTTTCCGTCCACCACCATCACCTTCTTCGCCGTCACATTCGGGGCCGTCGCCATGCTCGCGGCGATGCGTCGAAAGGCGCCGGGCCGCTGGCCGATCTTTGCCGTCGCCGCGACCATGCTGGCGCTTGGCTGCGCCGCGCGCGTGGCACTCGGGGCCCATTGGCCGAGCGACGTCGTGCTCACCTCGGTGATCTGCCTCTCGTGGATCTGGGCCACATCCCGCATCGTGCTTGGAAGGAGCTGATACTGGTCGACTACCTCTGGTTCTGGTCCACCGCGTTCTATACGGCGGTGATCTTCGGGCTGGTCGGCGCCTATGGCGTCCTCCGCCCGCTCCGCCGCGTGCACCGCGGCAAGCGCCGTCACGCCGTGGTGATGATGCTCATCGGCATCGCCGCGGCGTATGCGATTTCGAGGAGCATGCCGCGCGCGCAGTCGACCAGCGACGGTCACGGCCGCGGCGTATTCGCAGCACCGGTGAGGCATTCGGCCTGATGCGGAGCGCGGTGAGAACGATCGGCGTATTGGCAGCGATCCTGTACGCCACCGGCGCCGCTGCACATCCCGCCCCGTTCAGTTATCTCGACCTGCGGCTCAGCACTGGCGGCGTCACAGGCACGCTGGTGGTGCACGACCTCGATGCCGCGCACGACCTCGGCATCACGCAAGCTGACTCGCTCATGGATCCGTCCGTGGCGGCGACGTATCGCGACGCGCTGGTGTCGCTGCTGTCGCCGCGCGTGTCGTTGCGGTTCGATGGCCGGCCGGTGGAGATCACCTGGGGCGCCATCGACGTGGTGCCGGAGCGGCAAAGCGTGCGGCTCGCCTTCACAGTCAAGGCCGCGGTGCCTGGACACGTCGCCGTTCACGCCTACGTCTTCCCCTACGATCCGATCCACCAAACCTTCGTCAACGTGTACGAGGAAGACGCGATCACACTACAGGCGATCCTCGATGCGTCGAGGCAGGACGCCGAGTACTACGCCGGCAGCACCCAGGGCCGGCTCGCCGTGGTGCGCACGTTCGTGCTCTCCGGGATCGAGCACATCATGATCGGGCCCGATCACATCCTGTTCCTGATCGGCTTGCTGCTGCTCGGCGGTTCGCTCACACGGCTCGCCATCATCGCCACCGCGTTCACCATCGGCCACAGCCTCACGCTGTCGCTGGCGGCGCTCGACATCCTTTCGCCGCCGTCCTATTTCATCGAGCCTCTCATCGCGCTCACCATCGTCGTCGTCGGCGCCGACAATCTGCTCGTGTTGCGCGCGAACCGAATTCCTGAAGATGTTTCTGCGAAATCTGCGGCTTCTGCGGCTTCTGCGGCCGACATCCGCGCGTGGCTGGCCGCTGGCTTCGGCCTCATTCATGGCTTCGGGTTTGCTTACGTGCTGAAGGAATTCGGATTGCCGCAGGCAGCGCTGGCATGGTCGCTGTTTGCGTTCAACGTCGGCGTCGAGATCGGCCAGTTGGTGATCGTCGCGGTGGTGGCGGGCAGTCTGATCGTGGTGCGCCGGCGCAGCCCGGCCGCGGCGAAGACGATCGCGACGGCGGGATCGGTCGCGGTGATCGTGGCCGGCGTGTATTGGTTTATTGAGAGGGTGTTTCTTGCCTGATGCTTGTTTATCTGCCTAAAGCCGGACACCGCGCTGCGGTATCGGCTGAACCGGCCTCTACAGTGTGGTGTCCGCCTTCGTGGGCGCCGAAGGTTCGGCGAAGGCGGCTAGCCGGATAGACAAGAGTATGCCGGCAACAATCGCCACCATTATTCCGCCGAGATGCGCGCTGAACACGTGCGACGGCTCGCTGAAGTGGCAGAACATTCGCCAGCCGGCGTCTGCCATCAGTCCCGCACCGAGTCCGAGCAACGCTCCCGCGAGCGCTGGACGCGTGGGATACGCGCGCGACACGAGGATGCTGGCGAGCGCGACCACCGGCAACGCCATGGCAGCGGACCCGGCAAGGCACATCGCCCACACCGTCCACCACTGCCCGCGCAGCAGCACGGGACTCAGGTTCCAGCTCGCCAGCGTGACCGCGAACATCAACGCGATCGGCGTCGCGACCCACATCGCCGCCGATGGTCCGCTCCAGGCACGTCCAGGCACGGATTCGCGCAGCGCCGCGGCGATCACGGCGAACCCGAGCGCAAGTTGCGCCACGGATGCGCCCCAGGCAAGCCACCCGAGCGCGGCCGCATCTTGCCGAACGCTGAATGACGCGGGCGCGGCCACCAACGCGAGCAGCGCGAAGGGCGCGCACCACCACGCACGCACCCAGGGTGGGGCCAAGGACCGCACCGGCGCATAGTCGGCGGCAAGGCGCGCGCGCAATTCCACGGGCAGTGCGCTCATTTGGCGGCGTGTCCCTTCAGCAGCGCGCGCAGCTGCGCCATGCCGCGGCTCGAGCGCAGCTTCGCGGCGGTTTCGGCGATGCCAGCCCGCTCCGCAATCTCGCGGAAGCTCAACCCGATCACGTGATGCTGAATCACCGCCTCGCGCCGCGATGCCGCGACCTTGCCGAGCGCGCGCCGCAGGTCGGTCTTGACCGCATACGACGCCGCCTCGGCACGCACCGGCATCTCCATCGTGGTGACGTCATCGGTGGCGCGTGGACGACGCGCCAGCGCGCGGCGATCCATCAGCCACACGTGGCGCGCGATCGCCATCGCCCAAGGCATCAGCGGATAGGCCGGATCGTAGGTGTGACGGGCACGGTGCAATCGCAGAAAGGTCTCCTGGACCAGGTCGTCGGCCTTCGCGGCGTCGCGCGCGTGCGACAACAGGTAGCGCCGCAACGCCGGCGCCATCGCGGCATGCAGATCGTCGAAGGCCTCGAAACGGCCCGACTGGTACTCCCGCATCAGCTCGCGAAGGCGGAGGTCTTCCATGGAGTTTGCCGCAGGGCTGAAATCGTATCCGAGTTACGGCTTCCCGTTGGCGAACGGCGTCAACACCGTGGTGATGAATTGATGGATGGGCGCCGGGACGCCGACGTCCTTGCCCAGCCGCACCACGGCGCCGCTCAGCCACGGTAGCTCGAGCCGGCGGCCGCGTTCGAGATCCTCGAGCATCGAGGATTTCGCCGCGGACGGAAAATTGGAAATCATCCCGAGGGTGCTCTCGATGATGTCGGGCGGGAACGTAATACCGCGCGCCGTGCCGACGGCAATCGCTTCGTCAACCGCGCCCATCATCATGGCAAACAACGCCGGATCATCGCGGACCACGCCCATCGGCGAGCGCGTGACCGACGTCATGCCGCTCCAGGTGGAGAGCCGGATGAACTTGATCCACAAGTCGGTCTCGACGCTCGGGCTCGCCTTGGCGCCGAAGCCGGCGCGCTTCCCGGCTTCCTCGAAGGCCACCAGGCGATCCGATCGCCTTCCGTCGCGTTCCCCGAACACGAGGCTCTGAGCGGTGGTGTGGCGCAGGTGGCCCGGCTGATCGACCACGACCACGATATAGGCGGCGCCGCCGGCGACATGCTCGGCACCGACGTGCGTCGCCACCATGTCCATCGCGTCGACGCCGTTCTGGAGCGTGATCACCACGGTGTCGGGGCCGATCATCGGCTGCAGCGTCGCCGCCGTGGCGTCCACGTCGTACATCTTCACGGTGTAGAGCACGACGTCGACCGGGCCGACCGCCTGCGGGCGATCGGTGGCCTGCACGTTCGGCAGGTGCACGTCGCCGTTCGGGCTGGTGATGTGCAGTCCGCCCTCCTGCATCGCCTTGAGATGCGCGCCACGGGCGAGGAAGGTGACCGCTTCGCCCGCCGCCGCCAGCTTCGCGCCGAAGTAGCCGCCGACGCCGCCGGATCCGAAAATCGCGATCTTCACAGTTTCACCGCATCGAGACTGATGACCGGTTCATCGCCCATCACGGCCGCGTTGTGCACCGTGCCGCGCGGGATCTCGATCCACTCGCCCGGCCCGAGCACTTTCATGTGGCCGCGAACCACGAGCCGAAAACGACCCGACAGGACCGCGTCGATCTTGTCGACGTCGTGCTTGTGATCGGGAAACACGGTGCCGGGGTCGTAGACGTACCTGGCCACGCGATAGCCGAGCGATTCGAGCTTGGCGCGAAGGGCCGCTTCGGTGAGCGGGCCCTCAGCGGGATTCCAGCGGTGCGGGGTCAACCTATTGCGCGGCGGCGTCGGTCGGCGAGGCCGGCATGCCGGGTACCGATCCGCCGGCGAGCTCCTGGTCCACCATCAGCAGGCCGACGCCCGTGTTGCCGGCGAGGCGGATGCGGCTCAACACCGCGCGGGCCGCGGCTTCTTCTTCCATCTGCTCGGTGACGAACCATTGCAGCATCACGACGCCGGGCCGGTCCTTCGCCTTCTCCGCCAGCGTGTAAAGCTCGTTGATCGACGCGGTGACGTCCTGCTCGTTCTTCAGCACGTGGGCGCACAGTTCTTCGGCGGACTTCCACTGCATGGGCGGCGCGGCAATCGCCGGCAGCACCACCTTCTGGTCGCGCTCGACGAGGTGATCGATGATCCGCTTGGCGTGCAGCGTTTCGTCGCCCGACTGCTTGCGCATCCAGGTCGAGAAGCCCGGCAGGTCGTGCTCAGCGAGCCAGATCGACATCGCGAGGTACTCGTGCGACGCGCGGAACTCGAGCTTCAGGTGCTCGTTGAGGCCTTTGAGCAGATCCTTGGTCATGGGGTCCTAGGGAGTGATGGTGAACTTCTGGATGGTGGAAGTGGCCAGCACCTCGGCGCCCTTGCGCGCCGACACGCTCCACGAGTGCACTTCGGGCTCGAGCGCCACGGTGGCGGGCAGCTTCGTTTCGGTCACCGTCAGCGGTGCGCTCTCCCACAC